>NZ_JBEXUP010000175.1:0-16740 GCF_040614375.1 Nonomuraea sp. NPDC005983 | reverse complement strand
CAGCCCGAACCCGGCGGCGGCGGCGCGCCTGCCGCGGCGCGCCGCCGAGATGGCCACCGCGACCGCCGCCGAGAGGATGAGCGCCAGCACGCCGGTGGCGTAGGCGCCGCCCTGCGACTCGACGTTCGCGCCGAACAGGATCGTGATCGCGAACGAGAGCGCGGTGAACACCAGCACCAGCGGGCGCACGGCCCGGGTCCAGTCGGGGGCCATGCCGTACCGCGGCAGGTAGCGCGGGACGATGTTGAGCAGCCCCGTCAGCGCCGACGCGCCCGCGAACCAGAGGATGGCGATCGTGCTGAGGTCGTAGACGGTGCCGAACCAGTCGCCGAGGTACTCGTGCGCCAGGTAGGCGAGGGCCCGCCCGGCCGCCTTGCCGCCCTCCTCGAACTCACGGTGCGGGATGAGCACGGCCGTGGCGAAGCCGCTGAACGTCAGGAACACGCTCATGACCAGCGCGGCGGTGGTGAGCAGCCGGCGCGCGCCCTTGATGCGCTGCTGGAGGTCGCCCTCGATCTGCGGCATCACCGCCACGCCGGTCTCGAAGCCGGACATGCCCAGAGCCAGCTTGGGCAGCGCGAACGCCGACAGGGCGATCATCGCCAGCGGGCTGGAGTGCCCGGCGGTGAGCGCGTCCTGCCAGTCGCCGACCAGTGCCGGCTCGGCGAGCACGTGCGCGACGGCGGTGCCGATCACCACCAGGTTGAGCGTCAGGTAGACGGCGACCAGCGCGATCGCCAGGCCGATCGCCTCGCTGAAGCCGCGCAGGAAGATCGCGCCGAGCGCCGCGATGAGCAGCAGCGTGATCGGCACCTGCTGGCCGTCGAGGAAGCCGGGCACGAACGGGTTCTCCAGGATGTGCGCCGTCGCGTCGGCGGCCGACAGCGTGATCGTGAAGATGAACGCGGTGGCCACGAAGCCGATCAGGACGAGCACCAGCAGCTTGCCCCACCAGTGCGGCAGCAGCCGCTCCAGCATGGCGATGGAGCCCATGCCGTTCGGGCTCTCGGCGGCGACGGCGCGGTAGGTGGGCAGCGCGCCGAACAGGGTCAGCGCGACCAGCATGAGCGTCGCGATCGGCGACAGCGCGCCGGCCGCCAGCGCGGCGATGCCCGGCTGGTAGCCGAGCGTGGAGAAGTAGTCGACGCCGGTCAGGCACATGACCTGCCACCAGGCGTGACGCTTGCCCGGATGCTCGTCGTGCATCCCCGACGTCGGCTGCAGCCCTTGCAGCAGCCAGCTGCGCATGGTCACCCTGACCCTCCCTTGACGCGCCAAGACCCTACCGTTACTCACCGGTCTCGCGGGCGTGCCAGGGTTGACCGGGTGAGCGATGATCTGATCCTTTCCGTGGTGGTCGGGTCCCGGGCGTACGGGCTGGAGAGCGAGACGTCCGACACCGACAGGCGCGGCGTGTTCGCACCGCCCACGGCGGCCTTCTGGCGGCTGGACAAGCCGCCCACCCACCGCGACGGTCCGCTGCCCGAACAGTTCTCCTGGGAGGTCGAGCGGTTCTGCGTGCTCGCCCTGGCGGCGAACCCCACCGTGCTGGAGTGCCTGTGGTCGCCGATCGTGGAGGTGTCCACGCCCGCCGGAGAGCGGCTGCGTGGGCTGCGCGGCGCGTTCCTGTCTCAGCGTGCCCACGAGACCTTCGCCGGGTACGCCGACACCCAGTTCCGCCGCCTCGACCCGGCGCGTCCGAAGTGGAAGCAGGCGATGCACATGATCAGGCTGCTGCTGAGCGGCCTGCACCTGGTACGCCACGGCGAGCCGCTGGTCCGCGTGGGCGGGCACCGCGACCGGCTGCTGGCGGTCAGGCGCGGCGAGCTGCCCTGGGCCGAGGTCGACGCCTGGCGGGCCGGGCTGGCCGCCGAACTGGCCCGCACCGGCTCCGTGCTGCCCGCCGCGCCGGACCGGGCGGCGGTGGACGACTTCCTGGCCGGCGTCCGCGAGGAGCGCGTGTGAACCTGCCCTCCTGGCTGCCGGAGATCCCCCGCGAGCAGCCGCACCCGCTGGCCTTCGCCACCGTCAGCGGCGCCCACCTGTACGGCTTCCCGTCCGTCGACTCGGATGTGGACCTGCGGGGCGTGCACGTCCTGCCCGCCGAGCAGGTCGTCGGCCTGCGCACCGGACCCGAGACTCTCGACAGGACCTGGACGCGCGACGGGGTCGAAGTGGACCTGGTCACGCACGACCTGGCCAAGTTCTGCCGGCTGCTGCTGAACCGCAACGGCTACGTGCTGGAACAGCTGCTCTCGCCGCTGGTCGTGAGCTCCTCACCGGTGCACGAGGAGCTGGTGGCCCTCGCGCCCGGATGTCTGACCCGCCACCACGCCCACCACTACCTCGGCTTCGCGCGCACCCAGTGGCGCCTGTTCGAGAAGACGGGCGAGCTCAAGCCGCTGCTCTACACGTTCCGGGTGCTGGCGACGGGCACGCACCTGATGCGTACCGGCTCGCTCGACGCCGACCTGACGCACCTGTACGCGTACGGCCCGCCGTACCTGCCGGAGCTGGTGGCCGCCAAGCGGGAGGCCGAGCACGGCGCGGCGCCCCTGGTCGCGTCCGCGGGCGACGACGTGGCCCGGCTGACGGCGGCGCTGGAGGAGGCCAGGGACGCCGCGCGGCTGCCCGAGACCGCCTCCGCGCACGAGGCCCTGCACGCGCTGGTCGTCCGGACGCGGCTGCCTCACCTGGACGGTCCCCGCCGGCCCGCCGGAGCTCTCCGGCCCTGACCATCTCCGGGAGGCCGGCGCGGGCGGGCCCGCCCGCGCCGGTCGCGGTGTTACGTGGCCGGTGACAGGACCAGCCTGATGGCGAAGTTGCGGTAGCCCGCCCGCTCGAAGGCCCTGGCCATCGGGGCGTTGCCCGCGTCGGTGTCGGCGACGACGCGCTGGACGCCGCGCGCCGCGTGGAAGCGGGTGATCTCGCCGAGCAGCTCGTCCACGTACCCGTGGCCGCGCTGCTCGGGCAGCACGCCAAGGTAGCCGACCACCGGCCCGGCGTTGTTGGCGGACGGCAGCGCGACGCCCACCAGGTCTCCGTCCTTCGTGTGCGCGAGCCGCCACCAGGACCGGTCGCCGGGCATCTTCCGGTACTCGGCGACGTCCTGGCGGGCCTGCTCCTGCGGGGACGTGGTGGCCAGGGCCTGCCGGGTGTGGAAGTCGAGCGTCCCGACGGCCACGCGGCGGAAGGCGTCCACGAAGACCTCGTCGTCGTCCTCGCCGCTGAAGACCAGCCTGGCCGACGGCTCGGGCATCGGCATGTCGGCCGTCCACTCGTAGCGGAGCCGTTCCAGCTCCTCGGTCAGCCCGGCGCGTCCGGCGGCCTCCCACCGCCAGGCGATGGCCGCCGAGGCCTTGGGGTCCTCGCGCCAGCCGTTCGCGACGAACACGTGGTATTCGGGCGCGTCGCCGTACTGCGCGTGGGCGTGCCGGAGCAGCTCGGCCGCGAGGCCGACGCGGTCCTCGACCGAGGGGTGGACGTAGACGCAGTCGAGCGCGAGCGGCTCGCCGCCGGGGAAGCCCCACCAGACGGCGCGGGCCAGGATCTCGCCGTCGCGTTCGGCGACCCAGATGTGGTCGTGGTGGTAGTGGCCGGACTCCAGGAAGGAGAGCAGCCGTTCGGGGTGCGCCCAGCTGATGGACTCGTCGACGACGCAGCCGAGCAGGCGGTCGAGGTCAGTCTCGACCGTGGAGCGGAAAAGCACAGGTCCTCCGAAGAGTTGGAATGGACGCGGTGAGCGTCCGGGAACCACGGGACATCTCAGCGCCTCCTTTCTTCCGACTTTTCGGGGTCACAGGCACATTAGCGTAAATATCGCGACAGGATGGGGCGGTGGGCTCCTATGACGACGACACCCTGCCACTGCAACCGCCCGTCCGCCTGCCCTCGGAGGCGGAGCTGGCGGCGGCCGTCCGCGCCGCGCCGCTCGCCGCGGAGCTGCTGGGGGACGGCGGTGAGCTCCCGGCCGAGGGCGCGGACGTGCTGGAAGCCTGGTTCAAGCGGCTCGGCGACGACGAGGGCCTCCTGCTGGAGGTGGTCCGGCGGTTCCTGTCGCCCGAGCCGCCCGAAGGGGACGTCCCCGAGCTCCTCACCGGCCTGGGGCTGGTACGGGAGGCGAAGCCGCACGCGCTGACCCCGCTCGGCCTGTGGGCCGGACGGCGGATCATCGCGGAGACCACCGGGCAGCAGGTCCCGATCACGGGCTCCCTCGCCGACGCCGACGCCGCCACGCTCCTGCACGGCCTGCGCTCCTACCCCGAGCCGGAGCGCGCCGAGGAACTGGCGGGCTGGCTGTCCGGCAGGGACCCGGACGAGGCGGCAGCCTCCATCGCGGCCGCGCTGCCCGAGGTGAGCCCGCTGAGCAGGGCCGTCGGCGTCGAGTTGCTGGCATCGGACCTGGGCGAAGAGGGCCGGCGGAGGCTCGACGCCCTGATCGCCGAGCCCCGCGTCGGCGCGGTGGTGGCCGCCCGGCTGGGCCGCGACGAGCGCCGGCCGTCGGCCGACGAGATCGCCTGGGTGCTCGTCGACATGGCGTCCACGCTGCTGGAGTTCGGCGGCGAGACGGACGAGGTGATCGAGTCGGTCGCGATGGGCATGCAGCCCGAGGACCAGGCGAGCACGATCGCGATCCTCGCCTTCGGCGACCATCCGTGGACCGAGCGGGTGCTGCGGGTCTTCATCGACCACCACCCGGACGAGCGCGTCTCGGCGGCGGCCCGCAAGGCGCTGCGCAGGCTACACGGCCTGGCGGATGTGCGCGGGTAGAGTCGGCTGCGATGACGAAACACACGATCTCCCCTCAGACCGGCATTCTCGGCGACGTGTTCGCCTGCGACTGCGGCGCCGTCCTGGCCGACAGGATGACGGCCGAGCTGCACTCCTCCGAGAACAACCAGTGCACGGTCTGCCTCGGCTCGGCCGAGGAGCAGGTGGTGCCGGGGCTGATGCGCGGCTGCACGGCCTGCGCGGCGACGGGCCGCCGCAAGGAGCAGATCACCTGGCAGCTCGCGCACGCGGAGGCCACGCAGGTGATCACGCTCAGCGTGGTGCGGGGAATCGTCGGCGAGCTCGACGGGCCGTTCCACCTGTCGGAGATCGCCGACCTGGTCAGGGACGGGCTCGGTCTCCCGGCGGGCCGCCTCCCGGTGGGGCCGCGGGTCCGCGACCTGCTGCTGGACATGCAGGCGGCGGGCGAGATCACCATGCTGTCCGCTCCCGACGAGCTGCTCGACGGCGCGGACGTGGTCCTCTACCGCGACCCCCAGTGGCAACGGGCCCGCACGCTCGGCCTCTGACCACGGGGTGCGGAGCGCGGGGCGTCGGGTCAGTGGACGCGGCAGAGGATCTCGCCGTGCAGGATCGACAGCCAGCCGTCCTCGCAGGCCGCCCATTCCCGCCATCCGTCCGCGACGCGCCGCAGGTCGTCCTGGGTGGCCGCGCCGGTGGCGAGTGCCTGGCGGGCCATGGCGGAGTGCAGGACCCGGTCCGCCCACATGCCGCCCCACCAGGCCCGGTCGTCGGCGGTGGCGAAGCACCAGGTGGACGAGGTCGCGGTGACGTCCTCGAAGCCCGCGGCCCTGGCCCAGGACAGCAGGCGGCGGCCCGCGTCCGGTTCGCCGCCGTTGCCGCGCGCCACCTTCTGGTAGAGCGCCATCCACTCGTCCAGCGCGGGCAGCCGCGGGTACCAGGCGAACGCGGCGTAGTCGCTGTCACGCACCGCGACCAGGCCGCCCGGCTTCGTCACCCGGCGCATCTCGCGCAGCGCCCGCACCGGGTCGCCGACGTGCTGGAGCACCTGGTGGGCGTGGACGACGCAGAAGGCGTCGTCGGGGAAATCCAGCGCGTGCACGTCGGCGACGGCGAAGGAGACGTTGGGCGTCCCTCTGGCAGTCAGCTCCGCCCTGGCCAGTTCCAGCGCCTCCTCGCTCACCTCCGACGCCGTCACGTGGCTCACCCGCTCCGCGAGGTCGGCGGTGATGGTGCCGGGGCCGCTGCCGACGTCCAGGAGCTTCATCTGCGCTTTGAGGTGGGGCAGCAGGTAGCCGGCCGAGTTCTCGGCGGTGCGCCAGCGGTGCGACCGCAGCACTGATTCGTGGTGGCCATGCGTGTATACGGCATCCATCGGAAACTCCCTCGTTTCTCCCTGATGCCGGGAACCCTACAGCGGGTCTCATCATTCAAGAAGAAATGTCTTGAATTATGAGACTTGAGCCAAGCTCGGTACACTTGGGCCGACAAGTCGGGTTTAAGGAAGGGGAGTTGGTCGTGGGAGAGATCCGGCCGATCACACGCGTGGGCGATCCGGTGCTGCACCACCCGTGCGAGCCGGTCACCCGGTTCGACGGCGACCTGGAGGCGCTGGTCGACGACATGTTCGCGAGCATGTACGCGGCCGAAGGCGTGGGCCTGGCGGCCAACCAGATCGGCGTCCCGCTGCGGGTGTTCGTCTACGACTGCCCCGACGAGAGCGGCGAGCACCACAAGGGCGTCGTCGTGAACCCGTCGCTGGAACTGCCCGCCCTGGGCGAGCGCCACCTCGACCCGGGCGACGAGGGCTGCCTGTCGGTGCCCGGCCAGTTCGCGCCGCTCCCCCGCCCCGACCGCGCCACGGTGCACGGCTTCGGCGTCAAGGGCGAACCGGTCACCGTCGAGGGCACCGGGCTGCTGGCCCGCTGCCTCCAGCACGAGACCGACCACCTCGACGGACACCTCTACATCGACCGCCTCCCGGCCAAGCGCCGCAAGCAGGTCCTCGCCGCCTACGAGCAGTACCACGCCTCATCGCTATAGCGGATATTTCGCCGCTATAGTGGAGAACATGGACGGAGTTCTCTCCAGCGGCCTGACGATGGCCGAGCTCGGGTCGCGGGTCAGAGCCGAGCGTCGGTCCCGTGGTTTGTCCGTGGAGCGGCTGGCCGAGCTGAGCGGCATCAGCCGCAGCATGGTGTCCGAGGTCGAGCGGGGGGCCAAGACGCCGAGTGTGCTCGTCCTGGACCGGCTCGCGACGGCGCTGGGCACCTCGATCGGCCGGCTGCTCGACGAACCCGCGCACGCGACCCTACGGGTGCTGCGCCGTGCGGAGCAGCGCGTGCTGCGCGACCCGTCCGGGTGGGAGCGGCGCGTCCTGTCGCCCGTGCTGGCGGACGTCGAGTTCGAGTTCATGCGCACCACCATCGGCCCCGGCGTCGACGCCGGAGAGTTCGCCCCGCACGCGCCCGGCTCGCGCGAGTACCTGGCCGTCGAGTCGGGCACCCTGCGCCTCACGATCGACGACAGGCCGCACGAGCTGCGCGCGGGCGACTCCGCCTACTACCCGGGCGACTGCCGGCACGCCTTCGCCAACGACGGCGACACCGACTGTGTGTACTACCTGGCCATGGAGCTGGGCGGCCCCGAGCCGGGCCACCAGGCGCACCCGGCGAAGACCGACGACCAACACCATGTCTCCCGGAAGGAGGCGCCCTGATGGACGAACTGCGGCAGGCCGCCGCGAAGGCGGCCGACCTCATGGCCGACCACCTCGACCGGGTCGGCGACGGGCCGGTCTGGCAGCCGGTGCCCGACGGCGACCGCGCCTGGCTCACCACGCAGCGGATGCCCGAGAACGGACGCCCCCTGGACGAGCTGCTCGACGACGCGCGCAGCCGGATCATGACCCACCCCATGGGCAACGGCCATCCCCGCTTCTTCGGCTGGGTGAACTCCCCGCCGTCGCCGGCGGGCGCCGTCTTCGAGCCGCTGGCGGCGGCGCTGAACCCGAGCTGCGCGGGCGGCGACCACGCGGGCCCCCTCCTGGAGCGGACGGTCGTGCGCTGGCTGGCCGACCTCGTGGGCTTCCCCCATCCGCCCGGCGGCGGGCTGCTGACCAGCGGGGCGTCCATGGCGACCATCGTCTGCCTGGCCAGCGCCCGCCAGCGGGCCACGCTCGCCGACGGCTGGGACGCCCGCGAGGACGGCCTGTCCGGGCACCCGCCGCTCATCCTGTACGTCTCCGCCGAGGGGCACAGCTGCCTGCACAAGGCCGCCCAGCTCCTGGGCCTCGGCGCGCGCCAGGTGCGCACGGTGCCGGTGGACTCCCACTACCGGATGGACGTCGCCGCGCTCCGATCGATGATCGCCACGGACGCCGCCGCCGGGCTGCGCCCGTTCTGCGTGGCCGCCAGCGCGGGCACCGTCAACTCCGGCGCCGTCGACCCCCTGGACGCGATCGCCGACGTGGCCGCCGAGCACGGCCTGTGGTTCCACATCGACGGCGCCTACGGGGCGCTCGGCATCCTCGCCGACGGCGCCGCGCCCGCCTTCGCGGGGCTCGACCGGGCCGACTCGCTGGCGCTCGACCCGCACAAGTGGCTGGGTGTCCCGGTTGGCTGCGGGTGCGCGCTCATCGCCGACCCCGCCGCCACCCGCGCCGCGTTCAGCCTGGTGCCGTCTTACCTGGTGGACGAGAACGCCGACGACCTGGGCTGGTTCGCCGAGTACGGGCCGGAGCAGAGCCGCCCGTTCCGGGCGCTGAAGACCTGGGCGACCCTGTCGCACCTCGGCCGCGACGGCGTGGCCCGCCTGGTCAACCACACGACCGGGCTCGCCCGCACGCTGGCGGCCATGGTCGAGGACGCGGGCGACTTCGAGCTGCTCGCCCCGGTCACCACGTCCATCACCGCGTTCCGCTACCGCCACGAGGGCTCGCAGGCACGGGACGGCGACGGGCTCGACGCGCTCAACCGCGCCATCCCCGCCGCCGTCCAGAGGCGGGGGAACGCCTTCCTCACCGGCACCCGGCTCGGCGGCACCGACGCGTTGCGCACCTGCATCCTGCACCCGAACACCACCGAGGGCGACCTGGCGGTGCTGCTCGACGAGATCCGCGCGGCGGCCAAGGACCTCAGCCGCTGACCTCTCCCCCGGCCGGGACCTCTCCTGTGAGCAGCTCCACCCCTCGGGTAGGGGGTAGGCGGGTAGCGGCGAACAGGAGGACCCCATGGCCAAAACCGTGGCAGAGGTCATGACCACGCACCCCGCGACCGTCGAGGCGGACCAGCCCGTGTCCGTGGCGGCGGCGTTGATGCGCGAGCACGACACCGGAGCGCTGATCGTCAACGACAACGGGCGTATGCGCGGCATCGTCACCGACCGCGACATCACCGTGCGCGTGGTCGCCGACGGCCGCGGCCCCGACACCCCCGTGCGCGAGGCGGCCAGCTCCGCCGTCGAGGCCATCTGCCCGGACACCACCATCGACCAGGCCGTCCGGCTGATGCGCTCGCACGCCGTACGCCGCCTGCCGGTCGTCGAGGACGGCCGGGCGGTCGGCATCGTCAGCCTCGGCGACCTCGTGATGGAGAGCGACCCCACCTCCGCTCTCGCCGACATCTCCGCGGCGGAGGGCACCCACTAGATTGGCCGCGTGGTCACAGTCGAGGACGTGCGGCGGCTCGCCGGCACTCTCCCCCGCTCGTCGGAGCATCTCATCAGGGATCGCGTGAAATTCCGGGTCGGCTCCATCGTTTATGTGGCTTTTTCGCGTGACGAGTCGATCATGGGCTTCGCGTTTCCCAAAGAGGAACGAGCCGCTCTGGTAGCGGCCGAACCAGGCAAGTTCCTGATGCCGCAGGATTCGGACCTGCGATACAACTGGGTGCAGGTCCGGCTGGTGGCCATCGACGAGGCCGAGATGCGCGAGCTGGTGCTGGAGGCGTGGCGCATGGTCGTCCCGCAGAAGGTGCGTCTACTCCAAGAACGGCTGGCGGGCCGCTGATATCGGCGCGCCGGCCGTCGACTGGAGGGACCGGCGAGTTAGTGAGTTGGCCGACCCAGAGGAGGCCGTGCCAGATTCCGCGGCCTATAGTTAGTCAGGTGACTGACTCGAAAGGCTCCCGGGCGAGGACGGCGACCGCCAAGCGGCAGCGACTGATGACCGCCGCCGCCCAGGTCGTGCACCAGCAGGGCGCGGAGCGCACCACCATCGCCGACATCGCCCGCGCCGCGGATGTCCCGGTGGGCAACGTGTACTACTACTTCAAGACCAAGGACGAGCTCGTCGCGGCCGCGCTCGCCGAACACGCCCACCAGCTGGAGATCCTCACCGACCGGCTGGATCGCCTTCCCGATCCGGGAGAGCGGCTCAAGGGTCTCGTGGAGGCGTGGATCAGCCAGCGCGATCTCGCGGCCCGCTACGGCTGCCCCACGGGAACACTGGCCGCGGAGCTGGACAAGCGCGACGAGGGCGGCCTGGACATGGAGGCGGGCAAGGTCATCCGGCTGCTGCTGGACTGGGTCGAACGCCAGTTCCGCGAACTCGGGCTGCCAGATCCCGAGGAGCTCGCCCTGACGCTGGTGGGCGCCTACCAGGGCATGTCACTTCTGGCCAACGCCCTGCGCGACCCCGGCGTCATGACGCGCCAGGGCACCCGCCTGATCAGCTGGCTGGACTCCCTGTCCGGCACGCAGGGCGCCACACCCGGGTGAGGTCAGCGCCGCCAGGGCGCGACGGGAAACGCCGAGCGGGACGCGCTCAGGAGGGCAGGCCGCGGTACAGGTCACGGGTGAGGCGGGTGACGCGGTCGACCGAGGCGCTCCACGTCCCCCCTGCCGGGTGCGCCGTCAGCACGGCCATGATCAGGCGGTCGCCCTTGCCGAGGAGCCCGGTCGTGTGCAGGACGGGACGGCCGTAGTCGGGCACGCCTGAGCCGCGGGCGCGGAAGGCGACGGCGGAGATCGCCCCGCCCGACGCCGAGTTGGCCTGGCACCTGGCGGGCGGAACCGTCCCGAACCCGGACCAGCCCTGTTTGACCGCCCACGGCCTCGGCAGCGCACCGGGAATGCCGAAGGACTGGTCGAAGCCGTCGGTGCCGCACCGGGTGGACTCACGCAGGTGCCCCAGGATGGTGTCCCTGACCTTGGGGGCGGCCGTGTCGAGCAGGTAGCGGTAGGTCCTGACGATGTCGTACGCGCTGAGCGAGGTGTAGCCCCAGAAGCCGGGCTTGGACGCGGGCGGCGGCGTGGTGTCGGACAGGCCGAGCTTGCGGGCCATCCGCTGGATGATCGCCCCCTTGCCACGGCGGTCCCAGAACGTGGAGGCGGCGTCGTCGTCACTGGAGCGCAGCATGATCTTCAGCAGCCGGGCGTCGGCGGGCGAGACGCTCGCGCCGCTCTCCAGGTAGTCGATCGCGATCAGGATCTTGACGACCGACGCCGAGCGGAACTTCCGGTGCGCGTTCCTGGTCGCGACGATCTTGCCCGCTTTCCTGTCGAAGACCAGCCATGCGGCCGTGGTGCCCGCCGGCACACGCGGCGAGTGCGCCGCGCGGGCGGGTGCGCTCGACGGGGCGCTGGCGGCGGACGCCGGGCCCGCCGATGCTCCGGCGACGCATCCGGCGGCGAGGGGGACGGCTGCCGCCACGGCGGCCCAGGGCTTCGTTCGCATCCGCCTATAACTACCAGATTCGGATATGCCTCTCTTGACCATCCCATGGAAACGGGTATAAACACAGATGAAACCACAGCGAAACGGCGGTGAACCAACATCATGTACGCCGAGGAGCGGCAGCAGGAGATCCTCACCAGGGCGCGCGCCGCCGGGCGCGTCGACGTGGTGGCCCTGGCCGACGAGCTCGACGTGACCACCGAGACGATCCGCCGCGACCTCACCACGCTGGAACGCGCCGGTGTGCTGCGCAGGGTGCACGGCGGCGCGATCCCCGTCGAGCGGCTCGGCTTCGAACCGGCCCTGGCCGCCCGCGACGAGGTGATGACCGCGGAGAAGGAGCGCATCGCCAAGGCGGCGCTGGCCGAACTGCCGGAGGACGGCTCGGTCATCATCGACGCAGGCAGCACCACGGGGCGGCTGGTGCAGATCCTGCCCGCCGACCGGGAGCTCACGGTCGTGGTGAACTCGCCGCCGCTGGCGACCGTCCTGGCCGCCCGCGCCAACCTGCACGTCATCATGCTCGGCGGACGGCTGCGCGGCCGCACCCTGGCGACCGTGGACGATTGGGCGCTGCAACCCCTGTCGCAGCTCCACGTGGACGTGGCGTTCATGGCCACCAACGGCTGCTCGGCCGCCAAGGGCCTGACCACGCCCGACCCGGCCGAGGCGGCCATCAAGCGGGCCATGGTCAGGGCCGCCCAGCGCAGCGTGCTGCTGGCCGACCACACCAAGTTCACCAACACCTACCTGGCCAGGTTCGCCGCGCTGAGCGAGATCGACCTGGTGATCACCGACACCGGCCTGGACGTGACGCTCGCCGCCGAGCTCTCGGCGGCGGGCCCGGAGGTGGTACGCACATGACCGGCATGCTCATCGCGAGGCGTCCCCGGTGGCGCCGATGATCCTCACTCTGACCCTCAATCCCAGCCTGGACCGCACGATCGAGATCGCGTCGCTGGTCAGGGCGGCCGTCACCCGGGCCGCAGCCGCCCGGCTGGACCCCGGCGGCAAGGGCGTGAACGTCTCGCGGGCCCTGCTCGCCAACGCCGTCGCCTCGCGGGCCGTGGTGCCGTTCGGCGGCGACGAGGGCAGGCAGCTCGTCCGCCTGCTCGCGCTGGAGGGCCTGGACATGGTGACCGTGCCGGTGGCCGGGACGACCAGGTCGAACGTCACGCTCGCCGAGCCCGACGGCACCATCACCAAGATCAACGAACCGGGCACGGCCCTGTCGCCCGCCGAGCTGGACACGATCGCCGACGCGGTGCTGGCCGCCGCGCACGAGGCCGACTGGGTGGTCGCCTCCGGCAGCCTGCCGCCGGAGGTCCCCGCGGATGTGTACGCGAGGCTGTGCCGCAGGTTCGCCGGGGCGGGCATCCACGTCGCGGTCGACACCAGCGGCCCCGCCCTCGCCTGCGCGCTGGCCGCGGGCCCCGCGCTGGTCAAGCCGAACCTCGACGAGCTGGCCGCCGCCACCGGCATGCCGATCCGCCGCGTCGGCGACGTGGTGGAGGCGGCGGGCAAGCTCAGGGCGGCGGGCGCGCGGGCCGTCCTGGCCAGCCTGGGCGGCGACGGCGCCGTCCTGGTGGAGGAGGACGGCATCTGGTACGGCGAGGCGGCGGTCACCGAGCCGCGCAGCGCGGTCGGCGCAGGAGACGCCATGCTCGCGGGCTTCCTGGCCGCCGGCGGACGCGGCAGGGACGCCCTGCTGGAAGCGCTGGCCTGGGGCGCGGCGGCCGTCCGACTTCCCGGCAGCCGGATGCCCGGCCCCGCCGACATCAGCCGCGACGCCGTGCGCATCGGCCCGCCCGACCCGTCCCGGCCCGTCCACGGCTGACCCCGCCCACCGATCCCCGACGCTCGCCACTCCACGGAGACACGCACCACAGAGACACGCACCACGAAGACCCTGCTCATCCCCCCGAAGGAGCACGTCCGATGGCCGACACCTACACTCCCCCGGTCTACGGAACCGGCGTCAAGGCCACGATCCAGCGGCTCGGCGGCCATCTGGCCGGCATGATCATGCCGAACATCGGCGCGTTCATCGCCTGGGGCCTGATCACCGCGCTCTTCATCCCCACCGGCTGGCTGCCGAACGCGGCGCTGGCCGCGATGGTGACCCCGATCATCACTGCCCTGCTGCCGATCCTCATCGCCTACACCGGGGGCCGGATGGTCCACGGGCAGCGCGGCGCGGTGGTGGGGGCGGTCGCGGTGATGGGCATCGTCGTCGGATCGGACAGCCCGATGTTCCTGGGCGCCATGATCATCGGCCCGCTGGCCGCCCTGATCCTGAAATATGTGGACAAGTTCACTGAGCAGCGGACCAAGGCCGGGTTCGAGATGCTCGTGGACAACTTCTCCGCCGGCATCGTGGGCGGCGCAATGGCCGTCGCGGGCGTGTGGGGCATCGGCCCGATCGTCCGCACCGTGACCACGGTCGCGAGCGGCGCCGTCGAGTGGCTGATCGGGCACGACCTGCTGCCGGTGGCGTCCGTGCTGATCGAGCCGGCCAAGGTGCTGTTCCTGAACAACGCCGTCAACCACGGCGTGCTGGGCCCGCTCGGCGTCGCGGAGTCCGTGCGGCACGGCAAGTCGATCCTGTTCATGCTGGAGTCGAACCCGGGGCCCGGGCTCGGGCTGCTCCTGGCCTACCTGCTGTTCGGCCCGCGTCCGCTGCGGCCGAGCACGCCCGCCGCGATGATCATCCACTTCTTCGGCGGGATCCACGAGATCTACTTCCCCTACGTCCTGATGAAGCCGCGGCTCATCCTCGCCGTCATCGCGGGCGGCGCGGCCGGGGTGTTCACATTCATGGTCACCGGGGCGGGCCTGGTCGCCACGCCGTCGCCCGGCAGCATCTTCGCCTACCTGGCGGTGACCCCGCGGGGCGGCTGGCTGGGCGTGATCGCCGGGATCGTCATCGCCACGGCCGTGACGTTCGCCGTCGCCGCCCTGCTGCTCGGCTTCGGCCGCGGTGAGAAGGCCGAGCAGCCCACGGAGGCCGGGCCCGAAGCGACCGCCTTCCCCGACGCGCCCGCCGCCGACACGCCCGCCGACGAAGTGACCACCGGCGAAGTGACCACCGGCAAAGTGACCGCCGCCGAAGTGACCGAGCCCACCCCCACCGGGGACGACCAGCGAGCCCAGCCCGTCGTCAAGGAGGCCTGACGCCATGACCAGCATCGACAGCAAGGACATCCACAAGATCATCGTCGCCTGCGACGCCGGGATGGGCAGCAGCGTGATGCTCGCCGGTCAGCTGCGCAAGCAGCTCAAGTCGACCGGAGTCGCGGTCGAGCACACCCCGGTGAACTCCATCCCGGCCGACGCGGACGTGGTGCTCTGCCACGCCGGTCTGGCGGCCAGGGCCAGGGCCGCCGCGCCCGGGAAGGTGCTGGTGTCGTTCCAGATCTTCCTCGGCGACCCCGCGGTGACCAGGCTGGTCGACACGATCAGGAACGGCGGCACGGTCGATGCGTGACGACCTGCTCGACGCCCGCGCCGTGCTGCTGCACGAGGTCGCCGCCGACAAGGCCGAGGCGATCCGGCGGTGCGGGCGCGCGCTGGTCGAGGTGGGCGCGGTGGACGAGCCGTACATCGAGGCCATGCTCGAACGCGAGCGGACGATCTCCACCTACGTCGGCGAGGAGGTGGCCATCCCGCACGGGACGGCCGCCGCCAAGGAGGTCATCAGGCACGACGCGATCTGCGTGGTGCGCTTCCCCGAGGGAGTCGACTGGGACGGCGAGCGGGTCACGCTCTGCGTGGGCATCGCCGCCAAGGACGGCGGCCAGGTGCCGCTGCTGGCCGCGCTCGCGGACATCCTGCTCGATCCGGACCGTGCCAGGGCCCTGCGCGAGGCGACGGAGGTCCACCAGGTGTTGAAGGAGCTGCTCACGTGAAGGTCGCCAGATTCCACGCTCCCGGGGACATCAGGATCGAGGACGCCCCCGAGCCCGTCGCGGGTCCCGGCGAGCTGAAGATCAGGGTGCGCAACTGCTCGACCTGCGGCACCGACGCGAAGATCTTCCGCTTCGGCCACCACCACATCAGGCCGCCGCGGGTGATGGGGCACGAGATCGCGGGTGAGGTGGCCGAGACCGGCGAGCGGGTTCAGGTGATCGCGGCGATCCCGTGCGGGACGTGCGAGGAGTGCCGCCTCGGCCGGATGACCGTCTGCCCGCGCCAGGAGTCGATGGGCTACCACTACGACGGCGGCTTCGCCGAGTACCTGGTGGTCCCGGCCAAGGTGCTGGCGGTGAACGGGGTGAACGCCGTCCCCGAGGGGGTGGGGTTCGCCGAGGCGTCGGTGGCGGAGCCGCTGGCGTGCGTGCTCAACGGGCAGTCGCTGGCGCGCGTGGGCGCGGGCGACGACGTGGTCGTGATGGGCGCGGGCCCGATCGGCTGCCTGCACGTCCGCATGGCGCGGGCGCGCGGCGCGGCACGGGTCTTCCTCGTGGACGTCAACGCCGACCGGCTGGCGATGGCCGCCGAGCTGGTGCGTCCCGACGCGGTGATCGACGGCGACCCGGTGGAGCAGGTGCTCAAGCTGACGGGCGGCAGGGGCGCCGACGTCGTCGTCACGGCGGCGGCCTCGGGCGCGGCGCAGGAGCAGGCGGTGCTGATGGCCGCCAGGCAGGGCCGCATCAGCTTCTTCGGCGGCCTCCCCAAGGACTCCCCGGTCATCCGCCTGGACTCCAACCTCGTGCACTACCGCGAGCTGACGATCGTCGGCGCGAACGGGTCGAGCCCCGCGCACAACGCCGAGGCGCTGCGGCTGATCGCCGAGGGCGCCGTCCCGGTGGCCGACCTGATCACCCAGCGGCTGCCGCTGTCCCGGGTGCTCGACGGGATCGACCTCGTCAGCCGGGGCGAGGCCATCAAGGTCACGATCGAGCCGTGAGGAGGGTTTCGATGGCGCGGAGAACGGTGGCCGTCGCGTCGGCCAGCGGGTTGCACGCCCGGCCGGCGAAGCTGTTCGTGCAGGAGGCGTCCCGGCTGGGGGTGCCGGTCCGGTTGCGGGCCGGGGAGAGGTCGGTTCCGGCGAACAGCATGCTGGGGGTGCTGTCGCTGGGCGCCGTCCGCGGCACGGAGGTGACGCTGGAGGCGGACGGGCCGGGCGCCGAGGAGGCCGTGGACACGCTGGCGGCGCTGCTGGCCCGGGATCTGGACGCCGAAGATGGCTGACACGCTGTCGGGGCTGGGCGTCAGCCAGGGCCGGTCGGCGGGCCCCCTGGTGCGGATGGCACCGCCGCCGGTGCTCCCCGCGCCGCGCCGCAGCCCTGACCAGGCCGAGGAGCTGCCCG
>NZ_JBEXUP010000174.1:0-16806 GCF_040614375.1 Nonomuraea sp. NPDC005983 | reverse complement strand
GTCGCGGTCGAGCTGGCCGGGCGGCTGCCGGGCTTCCAGGCCCTGCCGGGCGAGCCGCCGGGCACGCTCGCCGGCGTGACCGGCCTGTACGCGGTGATCGGCGGCCTGCTGGTGCTCTCGGCGCTGCTGCCCCGCGTTCGATCTATCCTGGGCGGGTGAGCGGACGCGATCCTGATCGTCGCAGATCGCTGCTGGACGCCGCCGACCGGGTCATCCTGCGAGAGGGCCCCGAGGCGTCCATGGCGGCCATCGCGCGGGAGGCGGGCATCACCAAACCGATCCTCTACCGCCACTTCGGCGACAAGAGCGGCCTGTACCAGGCGCTCGCCGACCGCCACGTGCGCACCGTCATCGGCCGGCTCCGGCCCGGTTTCACCGAACCCGGCGCCGGCCTGCGCGGCAGGGCCCGCGCCACCGTCGCCGCCTACCTCGACCTGATCTCCGCCAACCGCAACCTCTACCGGTTCCTGTTCCACCGGGCCAGCGGCGAGGACACCCGCATCCGCTCGCACATGTCGTCGCTGGTGCGCAGCCTCGGCGAGGAACTGGGTGCGGTACTGGCCGCCGAGCAGGCGGTCGCCGACCCCGTACGCGCCCAGGTGCTCGGCCACGCCTTCGTCGGCATGGTGCAGAGCACCGGCGACTGGTGGCTCGACCACCCGGAGGTGGACCGGGCCGAGGTGGAGCAGGGCCTGGTCGACGCGATCGTCGCGGCCGTCAGTCCCCGAAACGGGAGAGCTTCCCGCGCCGCCGGGCGTTGCTGAGCGCCCCACGCGAACAACCCCAGCGTGGCCGCCAGGTAGCAGACGTCCAGCGCGGCGGCCCAGGCGAGCCGGCCCCACGGCGTCGTCGCAGGCCGAATTCCCCGTTACCGCCCGCCGCGTAGCGCGGTCGCGGTTCCAGGTCGTCGGCTCTCCAGCCGCTTGCGCCCGTCCTCCGGCCTGCGCTCCCTAGGTACACCAGCGACGGACCTGCCGCGCTACGGCAGCGTCGGTCCCCGGCACGGGGACGTACCGACTTCATCTGTTTCCCCAAGGCTCACAGTGAGAAGGACTACCGCATGTCGCAGACCAGACCCCCCAGTCCAACCGAGGAGACCGGCGGCGGCGAGCCGAGTCTGAAGCAGGTGATGGGCCCGGGCCTGTTGCTGCTGTTCATCATCGGCGACATTCTCGGCACCGGGATCTACGCGCTGACCGGCGAGATCGCCGGCGAGGTGGGCGGCGCGGCCTGGCTGCCGTTCGCCATCG
Organism: Nonomuraea sp. NPDC005983; assembly: GCF_040614375.1. Lineage (NCBI taxonomy): Bacteria > Bacillati > Actinomycetota > Actinomycetes > Streptosporangiales > Streptosporangiaceae > Nonomuraea > Nonomuraea sp. NPDC005983. The sequence goes on along the minus strand of NZ_JBEXUP010000174.1, from coordinate 15,556 downwards.
CCTTCACGGTCGCGTTGATCACGGCGTGCTCGTACCTGGAGCTGGTGACCAAGTACCCGCAGGCCGCCGGAGCCGCACTGTACGTGCACAAGGCCTTCGGCAAACACCTCCTGACCTTCCTGGTGTGCTTCGCGGTGATGTGCTCCGGCATCACCTCGGCCTCGGCAGCGTCTCGGGCCTTCGCCGCCAACCTCGCCACCGGCTTCGGCCTGGACGTCGGCAACGGCGTCATCCTGCTGATCGCGCTGGCGTTCATGCTCCTGATCCTGGCCGTCAACCTCCGCGGCGTCGGCGAGAGCGTCAAGATCAACGTCCTGCTCACCGCGGTCGAGCTCTCAGGTCTGCTGATCGTCATCCTGATCAGCCTGTTCTTCATCCTCGGTGGAAACGCCGACTTCTCCCGCGTCGTCGCCTTCGAGACCGCCTCCGACAAGAGCGTGTTCATGGCGGTCAGCACGGCGACGTCGCTGGCCTTCTTCGCCATGGTCGGGTTCGAGGACTCGGTCAACATGGCTGAGGAGACCAAGAATCCGGCCCGGATCTTCCCTCGCATGATGTTCACCGGGCTGGGGATCACCGGGCTGATCTACGTGCTCGTGTCCATCTGCGCCGTCGCCGTGGTCCCCGTCGGCCAGCTCTCCGACAGCGAGACCCCGCTCGCGACGGTGGTGCAGACCGCGGCCCCCGGCTTCCCGATCGCCGATCTGCTGCCGTTCATCTCGATGTTCGCCGTGGCGAACTCCGCGTTGATCAACATGCTGATGGCCAGCCGACTGCTGTACGGCATGAGCAAGCAGGGCGTGCTGCCGTCCTTCCTGGCCAAGGTGCACCCGGGGCGGCGCACGCCGCAGGCGGCGATCGTGTTCACCACCGTGATCGCCCTCGGGCTGATCACGTTCGTCTCGCTGAGCCCCGACAGCCCGGTCGTGTCGTTGCTGGGCGGGACGACGTCGCTGCTCCTGCTGGCGGTCTTCGCGCTGGTCAACGTGTCCGTTCTCGTCCTGCGCAGGGAAAGGGCGGCGACCAGGCACTTCAGCGCGGGGCGCGTCCTGCCCGTGGTGGGCGCGATCACGTGCCTGTACCTCGTCCTGCCGTGGTCCTCTGGGCGTCCCGCCGGCCAGTACAAGATCGCGGGCGTGCTGCTCGCGCTCGGCCTGATCCTCTGGGTGGTCACCTGGTACGCCCGCAAGAAGGAGGACGCGAGGGTCGGCTGACCGGGCCGTCCGGCGAGCGCCTTCACCCGGCCGACTGCCAGGCGTCGCGCCAGGAGCGCCGCGTGCCGGGCCGGCGCGGCGCGGCTCGCTCCGCCCGCTGACACCTCGGCGAAGCCCGTATCGGGTGCCCGGCGCCCTAGTCGGTTCCGCGGGCCGCCGTCTCCAGCACGTCGCGCAGCTGGGAGCGGGCGGTGACCCCCAGCTTGGGAAAGGTGCGGTAGAGGTGGGAGCCGACGGTGCGCGGCGACAGGAAGAGCCGTTCGCCGATCTCGCGGTTGGTCAGCCCGCGGGCGGCGAGCCGGACGATCTGCTGCTGTTGCGGGGAGAGCCCGGCGAAGGCGCCGGGGTCGGGCGTGTCGACGTCCAGACCGGCCGCCCGCAGTTCGGCCTGCGCGCGTTCCGCCCACGGCCGGGCGCCCAGGCGGCGGAAGGTGTCGTACGCGGCGCTGAGGAACGGCCGCGCCTCGGCGATCCGGCGTCGGCGGCGCAGCCATTCCGCGTACTCCAGCAGCGCCTGCGCGCGTTCGAAGGGCCAGCGTTCCAGCGCGGGGTCGGCCAGGGCGGCCAGGAAGCCGGGCTCGGCGTGGCCAGGTTCGGCCAGCAGCCCGCGGCTGCGGTGGACCAGGGCCCGCAGGCGGGGCGAGCCGCCGCGGGCGAGAGCACGGCCCGAGCGCTCGACGATCTCGATCGCGTCGGCGTGGTGGCCGCTCCGCGCGGCGGACTCGGCGAGTTCCGGCAGCGCCGGGTAGGAGGCGTGGTAGTGGGCGGGCTCGCCGTCGGGGTCGAACACCATCCGCGCCTGCTCGTAGGCCGCCTGGTAGTCGCCTTCGACCATGGCGGCGGAGGCCAGGGCGCGGTGCGCGTACACGGCAACCGATCGGCTCTCCAACGGGTCCACCAGGCGCAGCGCCTCGTCGGCGAGCGCGCGTGCACCCGCCGCGTCACCTTGGGAGGCCAGGACCATCGCGTCGATGGCGTGTGCGCAGGCGACGGCGTGGTCGAGGCCCGCCGCCGCGGCCGGCGCGGCGAGTTCGGCGCAGACCTCCCGGGCCTGCCCCCAGTGGCCGTACTCGAAGTAGGCCAGCGCGACGACGCCGCCCAGCCCGTCGGGGAGCGGGCCCGCGGTGCGCCACGACCGGATGGCCTCCTCGAACGTGCGGACGGCCAGCGGGGTCTCATCCAGCACCCAGGCCGCGATGGCGAGCGCGGTCAGCTGTTCGGGGCGGCCCCTGGCCGTGGCGATCAGGTCCGGCAGCCGGGGTGTGAGCTCGCGTCCGCCGCCGAACGGGTCCGACACGATTCGCACCCAGTCCCGCAGCGGCTCTGGGGCCAGGCGCGGCAGGATCCGTTCGATCTCCCGCCGCTGGGACTCCTCGCCCGAGTAGAAGCGCAGCACGGCGGCGGCGACGAGTGCGTCCAGCGCGGTGGCCGGATGCGTGGTGGCCAGGTCGTCGGCGATCGCGGCCAGGCCGGCGAAAGCGGCGGCGTGCTGCCTGGTCAGCGCGGCCAGCCGGCCGACGTGCAGTGAGGCGGCGGCCAGCACGGCGGGGTCGTCGGTACCGGCGCGGGCCTGGCCGGCCAGTTCCTCCACCCAGGACAGGTCCCCGGTGAAGACGGCCAGGCCGGCCGCGTCCACCAGCAGCCGGGCGCCCTCGTCGCGTCCGGGACGCAGTTCCGCCGCGCGGGCCAGAGCCTTGGCCGCTGCCGCGTAGCCGCCTCGCCTGCGTGCCCTGCCGGCCGTTTGCTCCAGGGCCGCCGACACGTCGGCGTCCGGGTGGAGGGTCGCGGCGGCCAGATGCCAGGCGCGGCGGTCCGGTTCGTCTCGCAGGGCGTCGGCCAGCGCGCGGTGGGCTGCCATGCGGGCGTCGAACGGCGCGGCGTGGTAGATCGCGGAGCGGATCAGCGGGTGGCGGAACCGTAGGTGCCGGCCTGCCCGGCGGATCAGTCCGGACTCTTCGACGGCGGGCCAGGCTTTGTCGTCGGCGTCGGGCAGCAGCGCCAGGACGGTGTCCGAGGGATCCTCCAGGTCGGCGGCGGCCAGCAGCAGCAGGGCGCGCCGACCGGCTTCCGGCAGCTCTGCCAGCCGGGCGGCGTAGATGCCCTCCAGGCGCTCGCCGACCGGCAGTGGCCCGTGATGATCGTCGACGTGGGGATGGGTGTGGGCCGCCTGTGCCAGTTCGAGCAGGGCCAGCGGGTTCCCCGCGGCCTGGTCGAGGACGCGTTCCCTGATCCTGCCTGTGAGGCCCGGCGAGCGCAGGTCGAGCAGCCGCCGGAGCGCCGCGTCGTCGAGCGGGCCCAGCGTGAGCGTCGGGAGTTCCCGGTCGAAGCCGGGATCGCCGTCGCGCACAGCGGCCAGCACGGCGACCGGGTCGGCGTCCAGCCGCCGGGTGGCGAAGGCGAGGACGGCGGCGGAGGCGGAGTCGATCCACTGGGCGTCGTCGAGCACGACCACGAGAGGCGCCCGTTCGGCCATCTGGGACAGCAGGGTCAGGACCGCGACACCTGTCAGGAGGGGATCGAGGGTGTCGGACACGAAGCCGAAGGCTCCCAGCAGGGCCAGGCGCTGTCTGTCCGGCAGGTCGGCCACCTTGTGCAGCACCGGCCGCAGGAGCTGGTGGAGCCCTGCGAAGGCCAGATCCCGCTCGGACTCTCGGCCGGTCGCGCGCAGCACCCGGTGGCCTGTCGCCTCGGCGCGGCGGGCCGCGTCCTCCAGCAGGGTGCTCTTGCCTGATCCTGCGGCTCCGGACAGGAGCAGGACGCGTCCGCCGCCGGACACGTCCGCCACGAGGGTAGAGAGCCGCTCGATCTCGGCGTCCCGCCCGATGATCGGGTCGCGCGGCGCCCGCTCGTCCACGGGCCTCCCTCCAGAAATCAGCCGTACTCGTCGGCCGTGACGCAGCCTCGGTCCGTGACACCGTCGTGTCACCGTAGCAACGTGTGCCGGGTGGTAGATGCAGTCACCTGTCGCATACCGCTCGTCCGGGGCGGCGGCGCACGATGGACCGCGCTCATCACCACTCATCGATCAAGGAATGCTCATGCTCACCGATCGGATCACTCTGGGTGACGTCGCGGTCACGCGGGTGTGGGAGTACTACGGCTCCGTCGCGATGACGCCCGAGACGTTCTTCCCGGAAAGCTCGCCACGCACCTGGGAGGAGCACTCCTCCTGGCTGGAGCCGCACTTCGTGGACCCCGAGACACGGATCGTCAACTCCGCGATCCAGACCTGGCTGCTGCACAGCGAGGGCAGGAACATCCTCATCGACACCGGGGTCGGCAACCACAAGGAGCGGCCCTACTCGCCGGTCTGGAGCCGCCTCGACACCGATTTCCTGGACAACCTGGCCCGCGCCGGCGTACGGCCCGAGGACGTGGACATCGTGGTGAACACCCACCTCCACGTGGACCACGTCGGCTGGAACACCTACCTCGACGGCCGCACCTGGGTGCCGACCTTCCCCAACGCCACCTACCTCATCCCCAAGGCCGACTTCGACTTCTGGAACCCGGCGAACGAGCACAAGCCGCTGCTCGGGCGGGGCAACCAGAACGTGTTCGAGGACAGCGTCGCCCCCGTGCACGAGGCGGGACTGACGAGGCTGTGGGAGGACTCGTGCACGATCGACGCCAACCTGCGCCTGGAGTCCGCGCCCGGCCACACGCCCGGGTCCTCCGTGGTCGTTCTCGAATCGGGCACGGATCGCGCGGTGTTCGTCGGCGACATGCTGCACAGCCCCGTGCAATTCGTGGAGCCGGACACGAACAGCTGCTTCTGCGAGGACCCGGCCGGATCCCGCGCCACCCGCCGCAAGGTACTCGGCTGGGCCGCCGACCGGGGCGCCCTGGTCGTCCCCGCGCACCTGGGCGGGCAGGGGGCCGTCGAGGTGGCTCGCGACGGGAGCCGGTTCGCCATCAAGGGCTGGGCGCCGTTCGCGCCGCACGCCGAGACCTCGAAGGACGCCCGATGAACCACCAGGCGGACGACATCGTCGTCACCGCGCAGGGCGCCGTGCGCGGCCTGCGCCTCGACGGGACGAGCGTATTCCTGAACATCCCGTACGCCGCTCCCGCAGTGGGCGCCGCCCGATTCGCCGCCCCACGGCCGCGTGCCCCTTGGGACGGCGTGCGGAACGCCATCGCACCCGGCCCGACCGCGCCGCAGGCCGAACGCAGGCTCGGCAGCGTGGACATGACCCCGTACTTCGGACCGGGCTGGATCCCCGGCGAGGACTTCCTGACCGTGAACGTGTGGACGCCGGGAACCGGCGGCGCACGGCTGCCCGTGATGGTGTTCGTCCACGGCGGCGGGTTCGTTGCCGGATCCACCCGGTCCGAGATCTACGACGGCGCCGCCTTCGCCCGCGATGGGGTCGTCCTCGTGACGCTGAACTACCGGCTGGGCATCCCGGGCTTCCTCCACCTGCCGGGCGCGCCTGACAACCGGGGCCTGCTCGACGTCATCGCCGCCCTGCGCTGGGTACGGGCCGGCATCACCGCGTTCGGCGGCGACCCCGCCCGCGTAACCCTGTTCGGCCAGTCCGCGGGCGCCACGATCGTCGGCGGCGTGCTGGCCGCGCCCGAGGCCGAGGGACTGTTCCAGCGCGCGATCGTGCAAAGCGGCAGCGGCCTCGGGGCCTTCACGCCCGAACAGGCCGCCCGCGTGACCCGCGCCGCGGCCGGCGCCCTGGGCGTCGAGCCGCACGCCGACGCCTTCGCCCGTATCCCCGACGGGCGGCTCGTCGAGGTGATGTCCGAACTGTCGGGCATCGACCTGCGAACCGAGACCCACACGGACCCGCTCATCGGACTCAGCCCGTTCAGCCTCGTGCTCGACAGGCAACCGGCCGAGGCCGTCGCCGCGGGCCGCGGCGCGGGCGTGGACCTGCTGGTTGGCACCAACACGGAGGAGGCCAACCTCTACCTGGCGCCGTTCGGGAACCTGTCCACCTCGACCGCGGCGGACGTGGACGCCGCCGCGGCCCGCTCGCACCCGCGGCCCGCCCACCTCGTCGAGACCTACCGCAAGGCCAGGCCGGAGGCGTCCTTCGGAGAACTGCGCTCGGCCATCATGGGCGACGCACTGTTCGGCTCGGGAAGCCAGCGCCTGGCCGACGTGCACGCCGCACACACGGGGCATGTCGCACACACGGGACATGCCGCGCATGCCGAGCACGTAGGCCGCACCGCCGCCGCGACCTACCGCTACTCGTTCGCATGGCGCTCGAACGCGCTGGGCGGCGAGCTGGGCGCCAGCCACGCCGTGGAGCTGCCGTTCGTCTTCGACGGCACCGGGCTACCTCGGCTGCGCGGCCCCGAGGCCCTGCTCGGACCGGACGAGCCGCCCGCGGACCTGGCCGCCCGGATGCATGCCGCCTGGGTGTCCTTCGCCACGACCGGCGATCCCGGCTGGGACCGCTACGACACCGGCCGCCGGGCCACCATGCGCATCAACGGTGAATGGAGCCTGGTGGACGACCCGAACGGCGACGAACTCCAGGCATGGCGCTGAACCCCGACAACGAGCTGCCGGAGATCATCACCACCGACCACACGCCCCGCCTCAACGCTCCGCTCTCCCAGGGCGTGCGGACGCGGGTCCGGCCGCCGCCAGGCGCTGACCGCTTTTGAGCCCGTCGGCCGTGCCTCCCGACGACATGGAACGACCCGCCCTCCAGCGATGGAGGGCGGGTCGTTCCGGTGTCCGGCGTCAGGTCAGTGCGCGCCGGTCAGGTCCGTGTCCTTGACCAGGGGGTCGCCCTCGTCGGCGAAGTACTCGTCCTGCTTGGTCGAGTCCTCGCCGTCGGCCACCTTGAGCGCGCGGAACAGCAGCGTGCCGAGCGCCGCCACCACCAGGTTGACGATCAGCGCGAGGAAGCCCGCGTAGAGGGTCGCCTTGGTGTCGAAGCCGAAGTTCGACAGCGCGAACGCCGAGCCGCCGAAGTGGGCCTTGCCGTTGGCCGGGTTGGGGATCAGGTACAGCATCCACATCCCGGATGCCAGGCCGAGCGCCCAGCCCGCGATCAGGCCGCCCTTGTGGAACCAGCGCGTGTAGAGGCCGAGCGCCACCGACGGCAGCGTCTGCAGGATGATCACGCCGCCGATGAGCTGCAGGTCGATGGAGAACTGCGGGTCGAGCAGCAGGATGCACAGCACCGCGCCGACCTTGACGACCAGCGACACCAGCTTGGAGACCTTGGCCTCCTGGGCGTCGCTGGCGTCCTTGTTGATGTACTCGCGGTAGATGTTGCGAGTGAACAGGTTGGCCGCCGCGATCGACATGATCGCCGCAGGCACCAGCGCGCCGATGCCGACCGCGGCGTAGGCGACTCCGGCGAACCAGTCGGGGAACATCTGGTCGAACAGCGCGGGGACGATCGTGTTGGGGTCGGCCTTGCCGTTGGCGCCGACGACCGGCTTGGTGCCCGCCGCGATCGCCATGAAGCCGAGCAGCGCGATCAGGCCGAGCAGGAAGCTGTAGGCGGGCAGCGCCGCCATGTTGCGCTTGATGACGCCGCGGTTCTTCGAGGCGAGCACGCCGGTGAGGCTGTGCGGGTAGAGGAACAGCGCGAGCGCGGAGCCCAGGGCGAGGGTGATGTACTGGAACTGGTTGGCGCTGTTGAGCGTGATGCCGTCGTTCGGGGCGGGCGTCTTGGCGAACTTGGCCGCCGCCGCGTCGAACACCGACCCCCAGCCGCCCAGCTTGGCCGGGATGTAGATGACCGCGGCCAGGATCACGATGTAGATCAGCGTGTCCTTGACGAACGCGATCAGCGCGGGCGCGCGCAGCCCCGACTGGTAGGTGTACGCCGCCAGGATCGCGAACGCGATGATGATCGGCAGGTGCCCGGTGATGCCCATCGTCTTCAGCACGGCCTCGATGCCGACGAGTTGCAGCGCGATGTACGGCATGGTCGCGACCAGGCCGGTGATGGCGATGGCCAGGGCCAGGGCGGGGGAGCCGAACCGGGCCCGGACGAAGTCGGCGGGCGTGACGAACCCGTGCACGTGCGAGATCGACCACATCCGCGCCAGCACGAGGAACACCAGCGGGTAGACCACCACGGTGTAGGGGAGGGCGTAGAAGCCGAGCGCGCCCGAGCTGAACACCAGCGCCGGAACGGCGACGAAGGTGTAGGCGGTGTACAGGTCGCCGCCGACGAGGAACCAGGTGATCCAGGAGCCGAAGTTCCTGCCGCCGAGGCCCCACTCGTGCAGGCTCTCGATGTCCTTGGGCCGCCGCCACCTGGCCGCGACGAATCCCATGGCGCTCACCACGAGGAACAGGAGGGCGAAGACGACCAGCTCGGTCGTGTGTCCGTTCACTTGGTCATCCTGTACACGATGGTGGTGCAGGCGACGCCCACGATGATGAACGCAATCTGCAGCCAGTAGAACAGCGGGAAGCCGAACAGGCGGGGCTCGTCGGCGTTGAACAGGAACGTCAGCAGCGGCAGCACGATCGGCGGGACCAGCAGCCAGTTCCAGGGGCTGCGGTCACTGCGTGCCTGCCCGGGTTCCCGGGTTGTCATCGACCCTCCGAAGGATGGATCAGGAGCCGGTCGGACCTGACCGGCTCCTGACACGTTGTCAATGGAGGGAGGTTAGCTTTACGGAGGTATTAAGCCCAATGTCGATGATGTTACGGTTTGGCCTAAATGCCGGGAGGCTGTCTCGGCATGTGAGATGTCAGGTCGAGCCGGACAGGTCGAGGTCCTTGACGCGGGGGTCGCCCTCGTCGGCCGTGTAGTGCTCGGCGCTGGTGCCGTCCTCGCCGTCCGGTGCCTTCATGGCCCTGGCCACGAGCGTGCCGAGGACCGCGACGACCAGGTTGAGCAGCAGTGCCAGGAAGCCCGCGTAGATCGTCATCTTGGTGTCGAGGCCCAGCTTGGCCAGCGGGAACGCCGACCCGCCGAAGTGGGCGTGCTTGGTGGCCGGGTTCTCGATGGCGTAGAGCATCAGCAGGCCGCCGCCCATCCCGGCGATCCAGCCCGCGATCAGCCCGCCCCGGTGGAACCAGCGGGTGAACAGCCCGATGGCGACCGAGGGCAGCGTCTGCAGGATGATCACGCCGCCGATCAGCTGCAGATCGATGGAGAACTGCGGGTCGATGAGGAGGATGAACAGCACCGCGCCGACCTTCACCACCAGCGAGGTCACCTTGCTGACGGCCGCCTCCTGGGCGTCGGTCGCGTTCCTGTTGACGTACTCGCGGTAGATGTTGCGGGTGAACAGGTTGGCCGCCGCGATCGACATGATCGCCGCGGGGACGAGCGCCCCGATGCCGACCGCCGCGAACGCGACACCCGCGAACCAGTCGGGGAACATCTGGTCGAACAGCTGCGGCACGACCGTGTTGACGTCCGTGCCGATCGGCTTGATGCCCGCCTTGATCGCCATGTAGCCGAGCAGCGCGATCAGGGCCAGCAGCAGGCTGTAGGCGGGCAGCGCGGACATGTTCCGCTTGATCACGTCGCGGTTGCGCGAGGCCAGCACGCCGGTCACGCTGTGCGGGTAGAGGAACAGCGCGAGCGCCGAGCCCAGGGCCAGCGTGACGTACTGCAGCTGGTTGTTGCTGTTGAGCAGGGTCCCGTCGCCGGGCGCGGGGGTCTTGGCGAACTTCTTCGCGGCCCCGTCGAAGATCTCGGCCCAGCCGCCCAGCCTGGCCGGGATGTAGAAGATCGCGACCAGGATGACCAGGTAGATGAGGACGTCCTTGACGAACGCGATCAGCGCGGGCGCGCGCAGCCCCGACTGGTAGGTGTACGCCGCCAGGATCACGAACGCGATGATCAGCGGCAGGTCGCTGAGGAAGCCGCTGCCCGCCACGCCCATCGTCTTCAGCACCGCCTCGATGCCGACCAGCTGCAGCGCGATGTACGGCATGGTCGCCACGATGCCGGTGATCGCCACCAGCAGCGCCAGCGTGGGCGAGCCGAACCGCACCCGGACGAAGTCGGCGGGCGTCACCAGGCGGTGCACGTGCGACACCGACCACAGCCTGATCATGATGAGGAACACGATCGGATAGGTGATCACCGTGTACGGCACCGCGAAGAACCCGGCGGCGCCCGCGCCGAACAGCAGGGCGGGCACGGCGACGAAGGTGTAGGCGGTGTACAGGTCGCCGCCGATGAGGAACCAGGTGATCCACGAGCCGAAGTTGCGCCCGCCGAGCCCCCACTCGTGCAGGCTGGCCAGGTCCGCCGGACGCCGCCACCGGGCGGCGACGAAGCCCACGCCGCTGACCACCAGGAACAGCACGGTGAAGACGACGATCTCGGTCAGGTGCTCGCTCATCGCCGCCTCCCGCGCTTGGTCATCTGGTAGACCAGCGCGGTCGTGGCCACGCCGAGCAGGATGAAGGCGATCTGGAGCCAGTAGAACAGCGGGAAGCCGAGCAGCTGCGGCTGGTCGGCGTTGTACAGGAACGTCATCAGGGGGATGGCGATGGGCACGAGCAGCAGCCAGTTCCAGGGGCTGCGGTCACGCTTGTCATCGGGCACGGCGGTCTCCTTCGGAGGTGAGGAGAAGCAGCTCTGATCACGCACTGTAGGGACGCGAGTGTTGCGAACAGGTCACCGATCGCCGAATGGTCGGCTCCTCGCGACGAACGGTCGTGACGCGGGCGGTTCCGTACCAAGCGCGCCGGACGGGCGTTTCCGGGCGCGCGCGGTCGTGCCTGTCAGACGGTCCGTTCGGCCGCGGTCCGCGGCTCGTGCCGCACGTCGCCGGGCTGCCCGACGCGACGGGTCCAGGCGGCGAACTCGACCAGGACGCCGTCGGGGTCCTTGAAGTAGATGGACCTGACGAACACGCCGTCGTGCATCTCCGCGGCGACGCCGAACTCGCTGTCGTCGTGGTTGAGCAGCACGCCCACGTCGACGCCCTTGGCGACGAGCCTGTCGCGGTACTCCTCGATCTTCTCCGGCGGGACGTCGAACGCGATGTGGTTCATCGAGCCGACGGCCGACAGCAGCTCGCCCCTGTCGGGCAGGCTCTTCGGCGCCGACACGCCGGGCACGCCGTCGGGGGCGTCGGGGAACCAGAAGAACGCCAGCGCGTTGCCGCCGCCGCAGTCGAAGAAGAAGTGCTGGCCCCAGCCCATCGGCAGCTCGATCGTCTTGATCAGCGGCATGCCGAGCACGCCCGAGTAGAAGTCCACCGTCCGCTCCATGTCGGAGCAGACCAGCGCGACGTGGTTGACCCCGCGGAGCTCGAATTCGCTGTTCATGGTAACTCCCTACTTATCACAGGAGATCAGCTAAAAACATGACATGCCCTGTCCTCTTTTTCGGAGAGGATCCCCTCATGATTGCTTTGGTGGCGGGGGCGACCCGCGGAACAGGACGGGGCATCGCGGTCGAGCTGGGCGCGATCGGCGCGACCGTCTACTGCACCGGACGCTCGACCCGGGCGCGGCGCTCCGAGATGAACAGGCCCGAGACGATCGAGGAGACGGCCGGGCTGGTGACGGAGGCGGGCGGCACCGGCATCGCCGTCCAGGTCGACCATCTGGACCCGGCGCAGGTCAGGGCGCTGGTCGAACGGATCGACAAGGAGCACGGCCGGCTGGACGTCCTGGTCAACGACGTCTGGGGAGGCGACGCGCTGTTCGAGTGGGACACCCCGGTGTGGGAGCACGACCTGGACAACGGGCTGCGGCTGCTCAGGCTGGCGATCGACACCCACCTCATCACCAGTCACCACGCGCTGCCGCTGCTGATCCGCAACCCGGGCGGGCTGGTGGTCGAGGTGACCGACGGCACCACCGACTACAACGCCACCCGCTACCGGGTCTCGCCCTTCTACGACCTGGCCAAGGTGTCGGTGAACCGGCTCGCCTTCGGCCAGGCCCACGACCTGCACCCGCACGGCGGCACCGCGGTGGCCCTCACCCCCGGATTCCTGCGCTCGGAGGCCATGCTGGAGAACTTCGGCGTCACCGAGGAGACCTGGCGGGACGCCGTCGCCCAAGAGCCCACGTTCGCCGTGTCGGAGACGCCCGCCTACGTCGGACGCGCCGTCGCCGCCCTCGCCACCGACCCCGGCAGGCAGCGGTGGTCGGGCAGATCCGTCTCCAGCGGCGAGCTCGCGCGGGAGTACGGCTTCACGGACGTCGACGGCAGCCGTCCCGACGTGTGGCGCTACATCACCGAGGTCAGGGAGCCCGGCAGGACCGCCGACCCGGACGACTACCGCTGAGGCGCGACCTGGTCGTACAGGCGGGCCATGCGGGTGGCGGCGTCGGCGAGCAGGGCGCGCAGCTCGGGCGGGTCCAGGACCTCCGCCTCCGGGCCGAACCGCAGGACCTGCGAGTAGGCGACCTCCACCGACTCGACGCCGAGCCGTACCGTTCCGTCGGGCTGGTGTGAGGCCAGGGCGGCGTCCAGCGCGGCGGGGTCGGCGATGTGACGGAGCATCCTGAGCCCGCGCGGGGTCAGGCGGAGCGTGATCTCGCTCCGGAGCAGCGAGCGGGTGAACGCGGCGGACTGCTCGGCCCAGAAGGCGGCCAGGTCGAAGCCGGGGTCCCGGTCGAAGGCCGCCTCGTGCACGCCGATCTCGCCGATCCGGTCCACCCGGAAGATGAGGAAGCGCCGGTCGGAGCAGGCGGCCAGATACCAGGCGCCCGCCTTGAGCACCAGCCCGTACGGCTCCAGCACCCGCTGCCGCTCCTTGTAGACGACCGTGACGGGACGGTCCTGCCACACCGCCCTGGCCAGCGGCGCGAGCGCGGCCGGAGGCGGGTCGTCGCCGGCGAACCAGCCGGGCGCGTCCAGATGGAAGCGCTGCGCGGCGGTGGCGGGCGCGTCGCGCAGGCCGGGGGAGAGCGCGGCCGCGGCCTTCAGCCGGGCCGTCGCCGCCACCTCGCCCAGCCCCATCTCGCGCAGCGCCGCGGGCACGCCCGACAGGAACAGCGCCTCGGCCTCCGCCCTGTCGAGGCCCGTCAGCCTGGTCCGGTAGCCGTCCAGCAGCCGGTAACCGCCGCCGCGGCCGCGGTCGGCGTAGACCGGGATGCCCGCCGCCGACAGCGCCAGCACGTCCCGGTGCACGGTCCGCTCCGACACCTCCAGCTCCTTGGCCAGCTCGGCGGCCGTCATCCCGCCGCGCCCCTGCAGCAGCAGGAGCAGCGACATCAGCCGCGCGGCGCGCACAACGGCATCACCACCGCGGACGGGCGGCCGGGCTCGTGGAACACCTCGACGTCCGCGGGCACCATCGGCCCGCCCAGGCCGAGCGGGTCGCCGGTGCCGGGGTTGCGGGCGATCGTCGGGTACGCGCCGGCCGCCACGTGCACCCGGATGCGGTGGTCGCGCTCGAACCGGTGCCCGATGGGCCACAGGTCCACCAGAACCCTGCGCACGCCGTCCCCCGCGTCGTCCCCAGTGCCGTCGCCGGGGCCGAGCCTGCGGACGCCCTCGCTCAGGTTGTACGACCTGCCGTCCGGGTGGACGTCGCAGACACGGACCACCACGTCCACGTACGGCGTGCTCGACCGGACGAACAGCTCGGCGGTGACCGGGCCGATCATCTCCACCGCCGACTCCAGCGCCGGGGAGCTGTAGACCAGCACGTCCCGCCGCGCCTCCAGCCGCCGCTGGTCGCGCGGCCGCGAGTCGGCGAGCAGCACCGGCCCGCCGATCACCGGCGTCGGATGGTCCGGGTGGTAGCGGAACCGGTCGGGCTCGGACTCCAGCGGCCCGTCGGGGCCCAGGCCGAAGCCGTGCTGCAGGTGCCAGCGCCGCTCCCGCATGCCCGGCACCGGCCAGTCGGGGTAGTCGCGCCACTCCTCGGCGCCGGTCACGTACAGCCGCACCGGGTCGGCCCGCAGCCCGGACGGGTCGTCCAGCAGGTGGGCGCGGAACCACGCCAGCGCGTCGGCCAGCGAGGGCCGGCCGTGCCGGGTGTCGACGTGGTACCAGGGGCCGATCGTCAGGTACGGCCGCCGCCCGGCCGCCCGCATCGCCAGGTAGTCCTTGAGCTGCCACGGCAGGAACACGTCGTACCAGCCGCCCAGCATGGTGACGGGCGCCTCCACGTCGCCGACCCTCGGGGAGAAGTCGCGCTTGTCCCAGTACGGCACCGCCGGGTCCTGGTGGTGGGCCAGCAGGTCCTGGTAGAAGCGCAGCGGCCGTCCCGCGGACACCAGGTCGAGCTCGGCCACCGGACGTCCTGACAGCACCGCCCTGCGGGTCAGCCGCGGCGCGGTCAGCACCGCCGTGCCGCCGAACCTGCGCGACATCGCGTCGGTCAGCGTCGTCCAGCTCAGCGCCGACTCCAGCGCGAACGCCCCGCCCACGTAGGCGGCGTCCCTGAACTGCGACGCGGTGATCTGCGTGGCCATCGCCTTCAGCTCGGGCCCCGCGTACGGGGCGATCGCCCACTGCGTGTAGCCCAGGTAGGACGGGCCGAACATGCCGAACGAGCCGCCATACCAGGGCTGCTCGCGCAGCCAGGCCACGGTGGCGAGGCCGTCGTCGTGCTCGTCGCCCAGCGGGTCGAGTAACCCGCCCGAGCCGAACCCGCCCCGGCAGCTCTGGATCACCACCTGGAGGCCGTTCCTGGCGAAGCCCCGGCCGTACACCCAGCCGAACAGGCCGCGCCTGCCGTACGGCGAGCGGATGAGGATCACCGGCGCCCGCTCGGACCCGATCGGCGTGTAGTGGTCGGCCAGCAGCGTCACCCCGTCGGGCATGGGGACCGGCAGATCCCTGCGCAGCCTGACCCGGTACCTGCGTCGCATGAGCCCACCCCGTCTCCTGTCTATCCCTACATATCAGGTTACGGTGGGACAGCAAGATCGTTCGCGGGCGAACTACCCCTAGCTGTAGTGCCGCCAGAGAGGCCAGACCTCGCTCCACGGCCGTTTGAGCCCCCGGCACAGGAAGACCGGCATGCCCTGCTCCTCGTTCTCGACGCCGACCCCGTTGTCGACGCGGGCCTTCTCCTCGCAGCTGCCGAACAGGTCCCTGCCGGGCCGGTCGATGTTGACGAGGACGGCGACCGTGCCGCTCCCCGGCGGCGGGCCGTACTCCCAGAGCTGGTTGTGGCCGCTGTAGACGCGCGGGACGCCCGCCCGTGTCAGCGACCCGTGCTCCCCGTAGCTGCCGGTCACGACCACGGCCTGCGCCTGCTCCCCGGGCGGCAGCGTCCGCAGCACGCCGGTCACGGCGGCGTCGAAGCGCGGCCAGCCGACCGACTCGCGTGCCACCTCGTTGATCACCGGGACGGGCGTGGCGGCCAGCTCGGCGACGGGGACCAGAGGCAGTGCGATCAGCACCGCGGGCGCGTTCACGACGAGGGCCGCACCCGCCAGGCGGACCCGCCCGCGCCCGGCCGCC
>NZ_JBEXUP010000173.1:0-16920 GCF_040614375.1 Nonomuraea sp. NPDC005983 | reverse complement strand
CGGTCCCGGCCGCGCGCGCGGCCGGGACCGGGGGGTGGGGTTGGGCGATGGCAGTCGGCGTCAGTCGGCGCAGATCGCGAAGACGCTGATGCCGACGTCGTTGTACTTGGTCTGGCGGCCGAGGCCGATCCAGCCCCGGCCGTCATCGGTGGGGAAGGAGCCGACCAGGATCGCGTCGTTGCCCCGGGCCTCGGCGCCGCCGCCGAGCACCTTCTTGGAGCCGGGGCAGTACACCGTGCGGCGCTGGAAGTTGGGGACGTTGGCGTTGGGCAGGGAGACGATCTGGTAGCCGGACGGAAGGGCGCTCAGCTGGGCGCTCTGCGTCGTGGGGGGATTGGCATGGGCGCTCGCCGGGGACGCCGCCACCAGGCCCGTGGCTGCGGCGAGGACGACGAGGGTGATGCGCTGCATGGACTGCTCCTTTGCTTGTCCTCGCACCCCGCCGGCCGGGCGGCACGAAGAGGAAGGTCGTGCTACCGGTGTGACCCGCGTGGTGAGAGTGACGAGGGGATTACACAGTGAGTATCCATAGCTTCACTCTCCGTGTCGAGGGGGGAGTTGTGTTCGAGAAAACCGAGGTCACGACGTGGCCACGCACGCCCGGCGCGACGGCGCGGGTTGCGGGCCACCGTCGTCCGCTGTGACCGACTCCCCCTCCTGGCTGAGTGCGACAGCGGACCCCTGCGACGCCGTCGCCGTCCGCAGGCTGTTCGCGAACTACGAGTAGGCGGTGCAGCGCGCCCGCGCGTTACCGGGGCCGGCGCCTCGCCCCTGATCCGCTGGTGCTTCAGGTGCGGCGCCGTGCCGCTGCTGCGTCGTCCACGCGCGGCGACGGGGGCCATGCCTCGAGCGTGAGGTCGACCATGGCGTGCAGTTCCTCGCCGGATGCGCCCCCGGCTGCCTGGACAGAGATGCCGTAGGAGATCGCCCAGACGTACCGCGCCAGGGCTTCAGGAGCCGCGGACTCCGGCAGATCGCCCTCGGCGCGCGCTCGCTCGAAGCGTTCGCTCAAGCCTGCCTCGGCCGCGCGCCGTAGGGCCGCCAGCTCCGTGCGGATCGGCTGGCCCTGGGGGCCGGTCGCCAGGGCGCTTTGCACCATGAGACAGCCGTCCGGCCCATCCGATCTTGTTGCGACGTCGACGGCGCCGCGCAGCAGGGCCTCGGTGACCCCGCGCGCCGTGGGCTGGTCGAGGGCCGTGCGGACGTGGGCCGCCGGGCCGTCGAGATAGCGGCCGAACGCCTGGCGGAACAGGGACTCTTTGTTGCCGTACGCGGCGTACAGGCTGGGTCGGTTGATCCCCATCGCCTCGGTCAGGTCCGACAGTGCTGTGCCTTCGTAGCCCTGGCGCCAGAAGACCTCCAGAGCGCGGTCGAGTCGTTCGTCGACGTCGAATGCGCGTGAGCGTCCCATGGCCGTGCCCTCCTGCCCAGTTTTCGTACCGATCGGTATAGTACTCTCTCGATTCAATACCGATCGGTACACAAAAATGGAGATCGCATGACGCTCAAGGGAAAGGTCGCACTGGTGACCGGCGGATCGCGGGGCATCGGGGCCGCGGCCGCCCGTGCGCTCGCCGAGGCGGGCGCCGATGTGGCGATCGGCTACGCCACCTCGTCACAGAAGGCCCGGGCGGTCGTCGCCCAGATCGAGGCCGCAGGCCGCCGCAGCGCCGCCTACCAGGCCGATCAAGGCGACCCCGGCCAGGTCGCGGACCTGGTCGGCACAGTCGTCGCGGACTTCGGACGACTCGACGTCCTGGTCAACAGCGCGGGTGTGTCGCGACGGGCCGTGCTCGGTGACCAGCGGGACGACCCGGCGGCGCAGGACAACCTGTACGACGTCAACCTCGCCGGCGTGGTGGCCGCCATCCGCGCCGCGTCCAGGTTGATCGGCGATGATGGCCGGATCATCACCATCGGCTCCACCTTGGCCGACCGTGCCGGGTTCCCAGGAATGGCCGACTATGCGGCGACCAAGGCCGCGATCGTCGGCTACAGCAAAGGCGCGGCGCGCGACCTGGGCCCGCGCGGCATCACGGTCAACGTCATCCAGCCAGGCGCGGTCGCGACCGACATGAACCCTCCGGAGGGTGAGTTCGCGGACGCGCAACGAGCCCTGAAGGCGCTGGGCCGCTTCGGCCGCCCAGAGGAGATCGCCGCAGGCGTGGTCTTCCTCGCCGGCCCCGGCGCCTCCTTCGTCACAGGCGCCGTCCTCACCATCGACGGCGGTTACCTCGCCTGAGCAGGGTTCCATGACGATGAGCGGAGACGAAGACGCCCCGGAACTCGAGGACGAGTTCCGGGGCGTCTTCGTTCAGCCCGGCTATCACGCGGTTCTGTCAATACCCGAGGTTCTTGAGATCGGGCTGCTCCCAGCCGCTCTGCGGGATGTCACCCCTGAACGGCGGGGTGACGACCGGCGGCACGAACGTCTCCTTGATCGTGCGGGCGTTCACCCAGCGGATCAGGTTGAAGATCGAACCGGCCTTGTCGTTGGTGCCCGAGCTGCGGGCGCCGCCGAACGGCTGCTGGCCCACGACCGCGCCCGTCGGCTTGTCGTTGACGTAGAAGTTGCCCGCCGCGAAGCGCAGCCGCTCCGACGCCGACGCGATCGCGTAGCGGTCCTGGGCGATGATCGAACCCGTCAGCGCGTACGCCGCGACGCCCTCCATCTGGTCGAGCACCGCGTCGTAGTCGCCGTCCTCGTAGACGTGCACGCCGAGGATCGGGCCGAAGTACTCCTTGACGAAGATCTCGTCGGTCGGGTCGGCGCACTCCAGGACCGTCGGCTTCACGAAGTAGCCGGTCGAGTCGTCGTAGGAGCCGGTGAGCACCTCGATGCCGGACGCCGCACGGGCCCGGTCGATGGCCGCCTTGTGCTTGGCGAAGGCCCGCTCGTCGATGACGGCGCCCATGAACGTCGACAGGTCGGCCGCCACGTCCCCCACGCTCAGCGACTCGGCCACGCTCACGAGGTCGTCACGCATGCGCGTCCAGATCGAGCGCGGCACGTAGGCGCGCGACGCGGCCGAGCACTTCTGGCCCTGGTACTCGAAGGCGCCCCTGATCAGCGCCGTCGACAGGACTGCCGGGTCGGCGGACGGGTGCGCGAGCACGAAGTCCTTGCCGCCGGTCTCGCCGACCAGCCGCGGGTAGCCGTGGTAGTTCGCGATGTTCGCGCCGACCGTGCTCCACAGATGCTGGAAGGTCGGCGTCGAGCCGGTGAAGTGGATGCCGGCCAGCGCCGGGTGCGTCAGCGCGACCTCCGAGACGCCCTGCCCGTTGCCGGTGACCATGTTGATCACGCCGGGCGGCAGCCCCGCGGCCTCCAGCAGCCGCATCGTGAAGTGCGCGGCGAACTGCTGGGTGGGCGACGGCTTCCAGACGACGACGTTGCCCATCAGCGCCGCCGACGTCGGCAGGTTGCCGGCGATGGCGGTGAAGTTGAACGGGGTGATCGCCAGCACGAAGCCCTCGAGCGGCCGGTACTCCATCCGGTTCCACACGCCCGGCGACGAGACCGGCTGGTCGGCGTAGAGCTGCCGCGCGTAGGCGACGTTGAAGCGCAGGAAGTCGATCAGCTCGCAGGCCGAGTCGATCTCCGCCTGCTGCGCGGACTTCGACTGGCCCAGGATGGTCGCCGCGTTCAGCGTCGGCCGCCAGGGGCCGGAGAGCAGGTCGGCGGCCTTGAGGAAGATCGCGGCCCGCTCGTCGAAGGAGAGCGCCCGCCAGGCGGGCGCGGCACGCAGGGCGCTGTCGATGGCGTTCTGCACGTCCTGGGCCGTGGCGTCGTGGGTGCGGCCCAGGACGGCGGCCTTGTTGTGCGGCTGGACGACGTCGATCGGCGCGCCGCCGCCCAGCCGGCGCTCGCCGTCGATCGTCATGGTCAGGTCGATCGAGGAGCTCGACAGCTCCTTGATCCGGTTCTCCAGCGCGGCGCGCTCGGCGCTGCCCGGCGCGTATGCGTACACCCGCTCGTTGGCGGGGACGGGGACGTTGCTGATGGCATCCATTTACTTACCCCCAAGGGCACGAAGGAAGAAGGCGACGTTGGCGGGGCGCTCGGCCAGGCGGCGCATGAAGTAGCCGTACCAGTCGTCGCCGTAGGGCACGTAGACACGGACCGTGTGACCCGCTCCGGCCAGCGCCTCCTGGCGGTCGGTGCGGATCCCGTAGAGCATCTGGTACTCGTAGTCGCCCGTGGACCGTCCGAAGCGGTCGGCGAGCAGCTCGGTGATGGAGATCATCCGGTCGTCGTGCGTCGCCACCATGGGGTACCCCTTTCCCTCCATGAGGATCCGCAGGCACCGCACGTACGCCTTGTCGACGGCCGTCTTGCCCTGGTGGGCGACTGTGGCGGGCTCGCGGTAGGCGCCCTTGACCAGGCGGACCCTGGACCCCTCCGTCGCCAGCTCGCGGCAGTCGTCCTCGCTGCGGAACAGGTACGCCTGGATCGCCACGCCGGTCGAGGGGAAGTCCTCGCGCAGCTTGCGCAGGATCCCGAGCGTGGAGTCGACCGTGGTGTGGTCCTCCATGTCGAGCGTGACCGTCGAGCCGTTGGCGTCGGCGGCGGCGCAGATCGCGCGGGCGTGGTCGAGCGCCAGGGAGTCGTCGAACCGCTGCCCGAGGGCCGACAGCTTCACCGACGCCTCGCCGCCCCGGCCGAGGCCGAGCGGGCGCAGCGCGTCCAGCAGCGTGACGTACGCCTTCGCGACGGCCGCGGCGGCGCTCGCGTCGCGCGTCTCTTCGCCGAGATGGTCGACGGTCACGGCGAGGTGGGCGTCGCGCAGCCGCTCGATGGCGGCACGCGCCTCTTCGACGCTCTCGCCCGCGACGAACCGGTCGACCACCTTGCGCGTGAGGGGGAGACCGGAGACGGAGCGACGAACCAGCTTGCTCCGAGAGGCCGCGAGTAGCACTTGACCCAGCATGATTTCAGCCTAAAACCCCAGCTCATGGGAGGCCATTGACGCTCGTAACGCCGGTTGTGGCAGGCTGTTAGACAAATGCACAACACCGCTGATCTCCAGGACACGGTCGACGAGATTGCGCGCCTGCTGGGCGCGTCCGCGACGCTCGAGGACCGCTCGTTCCGCCTGCTCGCGTACGGCGCGCAGCACGGCGACATCGACACGGTCCGCCAGGAGTCGATCCTGCGCAGGCGCGCCACCCGCGAGGTGCGCGACTACTTCGAACGCTACGGCATCGCCAGGGTGAGCGGCCCGATCCGGATTCCCGCCGACGCCGACCTCAAGGTGCTGGCCAGAGTCTGCTGGCCGCTGCGCCACGGCGACGTCACCTACGGCTACCTGTGGCTCCTCGACTCGGGCGAGCTCACCGACGAGGCGCTGCGCAGGGTCGAGCCGCTCGTCTCCAGGGCCGCCGGCGAGCTCGCGCAGGAGGCCCGCAGCCGCCAGGACCTCGGACGCGGCCTGCGCGCCCTGCTCTCCGCCGACCCCGAAGAGCGCGCCCAGGTCTCGATCGAGCTGCCCGGCCCGGTGGCGGCGATCGCGGTGCGCGAGTCGAGGGAGCGCGTCGCCGCCCTCTGGACGCTGCCGCGCGGCGTGCTCTCCCGCGCCGGCTCGCCGGTGGCGCTGCTCGCCCCGGCCGGGCTGGCCGGCGAGGTGGCGCAGACCGTCCAGGCCGCGTACGGCACCGCCGCCGGGCTCGGCGCGCCCAGGAACGACCCGGCGGACGCCTGGCAGAGCTGGCGCGAGGCCCGCCTGGCGCTGCGTGTCGCCGAGCACTTTCCCAGGTTCGCGCCCATCGCCCGCTGGGAGGACCTGGGCGTGCACCGCCTGCTGGCCAGGCTCGGCCAGGCCGACCTGCGTGAGCTGGCGGCCGAGACGGCGGCCCTCGACCGTGAGCTGGCCCAGACCGTCGAGACCTACCTGGATCTCGGCGGGCACGCCCAGAAGGCCGCCGCCGAGCTGGGGGTGCACCGCCAGACCCTCTACTACCGCCTGGGCAAGGCCGGACGGCTGACGAACAGGGACCTGTCAGACGGCGACGACCGCATGGCGGTGCACCTCGGGCTCAAAGCGGCCCGGCTGCTGCCTCAGCCCCAGGAAGGGGCCCAGTCGGGAGCCCAGTCGGGAGCACGGCCGGGGGCCCGGACGGGGGCCCCGCCTGGGGCGCGGTAGATCCGCACCCAGTCCACGTACATCGACACCGTGTCAGGGGTGGAGGCGTCGCGGCAGCGTGGCTCGCACACCACGTCGTTCTGCAGGGCCAGACCCATCCTGCGGTTCCCGGGGACGTGCGGGCCCTGGTAGTCCCAGAGCCGGTGGCCGTCCAGCCAGAAGGTCAGCCGTCCGGGCAGCCAGTCGACGGCCGCCGTGTGCCACGTGGTGAAGTCGGCGCGGAGTTGCTGCAGCGCCCGGCCGGCGTCGCTGTGGACGAAGATGCCGCCGCCCTGCCGTTGCGGGTCCACGATCTCGGCGAAGTCCACCTCGGCGCCCGGGCCGTCGTCCGAGGCCGGCCAGAGCAGCGCCACCGGCGTGTACCCGGCGCCCGCCTCGGCCCTGAACCTGACCTCCCAGCGGCCGTACGCCTGCGCCAGCGTGCTGGCGACGCCGCCCGACAGGTCGCGGCCGCCGTACCTGGCGCCCCTGAGGCGCAGTACGCCGCCGGAGACCGTGCTGGCCCGCCCGGTGCGGGGGTTGACGGCGGCCTCGGGGGAGTCGTAGATCATCCACTTGGACGGGTCGAGCGAGGTGCCGTCGAAGTTCTCGACCACGACCGGCGCTCCCCACGTCCAGGTCTCCGCCCGCGCGCTGTGGGGGATGAGGGCGGTCGTCAGGAGGACCGCCCCCGCCGCGATGAGACTGCGTGTAGACATGCCGCCATGCAAGCAGAGGGGTCGCACGTGTCGCAGGAGTATGCGGAAACCCCTCTACCAGCAATGATGCCCCCCGCACGGATATTTCAGGACATGTAGCGAAGCGCCGCGTCGTCGCCGGGGCCGCCGCGTTCCGACAGGCCCTTGGCCACCCGCGCGCGGTGCTCGGTGTCCTTGTGGCCGTCGTACTTGAACTTGCCGCGGATCTCCTCGATCGTCAGCCGCAGCCCCCTGATCCCCGACAGCAGCCGGGGCATCCGGGCCGGGTCGCCGTGGCCGGGCTCCAGGTCGTCGAGTTGGCCGCGCAGGATCTCCAGCTTGCCCTCGGCCTCGGCGACGATCTCGGCGTGGCAGGTGAGCTGGACGGAGGAGTAGTACGTCGTGGGCACCCCGAGCGCGGGATCGGTGCCGGGCTCGGCCCGCCAGCCGCCCCGGATGTAGGACCAGGGGCCGGCGACCGACAGGATCACCTTCGGGTTCTCCTCGATCGCCGCCCAGATCGGGTTCGGCCTGGCCAGGTGGAGGAGCACCGTCCGGTCGTCCGCCAGCAGGAACTGCGTCGGCACGACGACCGGCACGGCGCGGTCCCGGCCCGCGGCGATGAGGGTTCCGAACTGGTTGTCCCTCACGAACGCGAGGGACTGCGCGTCGTCGCCGGCGTCCCAGGGGTGGATCAGCATGCCAGAACGATACAGACGTCCGATTTGCCGGGCTAGGGCGGTCTGTCTCGTCGCGGCCGGTCCGTATCAGGCGCAGGCCGCCTCGTAGACGCGCAGCAGCTCCTGGCTGACGCGCTCCCATGAGTAGCGCGAGCGGGCCCGGTCGGCGCCCGCGTAGCCGAGCGCGGTGCGCAGCGTCGGGTCGGACAGCAGCTCGCGGGCGAGCCGTGCGGTGCGCGCCGGACGGTCTGGCGGCACCAGCAGGCCGGTGACGCCGTCGATGACCGAGTCGAGGTGCGCGCCGACGGCCGAGGCGATCACCGGCACGCCGCAGGCCATCGCCTCCAGCGCCACGACACCGGTCGCGGCCTCGCGCGGCACCGTCACCACGGCGTCGGCGCTGCGCATCAGCTTCGGCACCGAAGCCCGCTTCACCTGCCCGAGCAGGGTCACCCGCTCGGCCACGCCGAGCTGGTCGGCCAGCGCGCGCAGCCGCCGCGCGTCCCTGTCGTCGTCGAGGTCGTCCATCAGCGGGCCGCCCGCGATGACCAGCTCCACGTCCGGCAGCCCGGGCAGCGCGCGGATCACGGTGTACGCGCCGCGCTCGGGGGTGAGCGGGCCGACGTGCAGCAGCCGCTTGCGGCTGCCCCGGGTGGCCACCGCGCCGCGGCGGTGGAAGCGCTCGGTGTCGATCCCGAACGGGACGATCGCGATGTTGCCGCGCGGGACACCCAGCCTGATCAGCGCCGACTCCTCGTCGCCCGAGCCCGCGATGACCGCGTTGGCCCGGCGGCCGAGCGCCAGCTCCAGCTTCTGGTGGGCCGGGTGGACGGTGTGAAAGGTCTGCGTGACCGGCACGCCGAGCCCCTTCGCGCCCGTCACCGCGGCCAGGCCGCACGCCCAGGAGTGCGCGTGGATCACGTCAGGACGGTCCTGGGACCAGCGCTGCTCCAGGTACCTGGCGACGTCGCTCAGGTACGGCACCAGCTCGTCGGCGGGCAGGTCGCGCGCGGGACCGACGTCCATGCTCTCCAGCGTGACACCCGGGGCTACCCGCGTCCTGGGCTTACCGTCGGCGTTCTCACGGCGGGAGTAGATGGTGACGTGATGGCCTCTGCCGAGCTCGCGTGCCACGGAAAGGATGTGGTGGCGCCTGTTGGCGGCAGCGGAGGCAACGATCGCGATATTCATGGCACACCTCAGCGTCAGAAGCGTTCAGCGTCAGAAGCGTTCAAGGTGTGCCTGCGTCTTAGGCACCGATCTGTTTCTCCGACGATACCCACTTTCTCGTCAGCCGCAAACCCCCACAGATCAGACACCCCGCAGAGCCAGAACCACGATCTCGTCCCACACCTGCCCTTCGGAGAAGGCGTGCCGGTCCTCCTCGACCGTCTTGACCACGGTCGACGGGGACTGGCCCGCGCACCGGCTGAGCACGTCGGCCAGGCGCTCCTCGCCGTACGTCTCGCCCGCCCGGTTCCTGGACGAGATCAGCCCCTCGGAGTAGAGCACCAGCGTCTCGCCCACCGGCAACGGCAGCTCCTCCGACCCCGTCTCCGCCATCGGCGAGATGCCCAGCGGCACGCCGCCGCCGGCGGCGAACCGCACCCCGCCGTCCGGCTGGAGCAGCGCCGCCGGATGGTGCCCCGCCGACGACAGCCGGATCGTGCGCCCCCGGACGAACCCGGCCAGCGCCATCACGAACATCCCCGTCCCCTGCTCGACCAGGGCCTGGTTCACCTTCCGCATCACCACGTCGGGGTCGGACTCCCAGACGCTGAGCACTCTCAGCCCGCCCCTGACCAGCGCGCTCACCGACGCCGCCTCCTGGCCCTTGCCCGCGGCGCCGCCCAGCGCGAAGCCCCAGCCCCCGGCCACCGGGAACACGTCGTAGAACTCGGCTCCCACCGACGCCCCCGGATGGTAGGCCGCCGCCGCCTCGTACCCCGGCACGTCGGGCAGTTTGCGCGGCGCGACGCTCGCCGACAGCGCGTCCGCCGCCCGCGAGCGGCTCTGGAAGCTGCTCTGCGCCCGCAGCGCCAGCCCGAGCTGCAGGCCGACCTCCTGCATGACGGCCAGGTCCGCCAGCGTGAACGGCGGCCGGTGGTGCGCCCTGACCAGCGTCAGCGCGCCGTCGGCCGGGCCGATCGGCACGCACAGCACCGACCCGGCCTCCATCGCCGTCAGCAGCGGGCCCTCCGGGCAGCCACCGAACAGCGTCTCGTCCTCGACCATCTCGTGCACCACGCCGGAACCGTGCTCGATCACCTGCATCACCAGCGGGCAGCACGCCGGGTCCGACGCCTCCACGTGCCGCACCAGGCCGCCCAGCGGGTGGTCCTTCGGCGCCACCACGATCGAGCGGCGCGGCAGCCCGTCGCGGACCAGGTCCGCGACCACCCAGTCCGCCCAGCCCGCCGCCAGCATCCGCGTGGTCCTGGGCAGCGCCACCGGCTGCCGCAGCGCCTCCTCGTCCAGCAGGAGCGCGCCCGTCCTGGCCAGCAGATCCTGCCGCTTCGCCGCCGCCAGCAGCAGCGCGCCGTCGGACAGCTCCGGCCGCTCCCCCGGCTCCGGCAGCTGCACCTCGGTCGGCAGCGCCACCGCCGCCACCATCTGCTGCGGCTCGCCCGGCATCGTCAGCCTGGTCAGCGCGAGCTGCACCGTGTGCGTCCTGCCCTGGTGCGCCAGCCGCGTCTCGAAGGCCGCAGGCTCCCCGGTCTGCAGCACCGCCATCAGATGCGAGCGGAACGCCGCCCGCCTCGACACGTCGACCAGCAGCGGGAACGAGCGGCCCACCAGGTAGCCGTCGGGGCTGCCCAGCAGCCGCGAGGTCTCGCCGTTGATGCGCCTGACGACGCCGCCGCCGTCCAGCACGATCACCGGGACCGGGAAGGCTTTGAACACCTGTCGCAGCAGCTTCAGCTCACGCTGGGAGCCGTCCTTCTTGCCACCCTGCCGGGCCGGCCCCTTGCGCAGTTCCTGCCCGGCCTCGGCCAGCAGCTCGGCCGCCGTGCCCAGCTCGGCGAGCGCGGCGTCCAGCGTCGGCGCGAGATCGGACGGGTACGCCGTCCTCGCCGCACGCAGGGATGAGAC
The DNA here is from genome assembly GCF_040614375.1 of Nonomuraea sp. NPDC005983. Classification (NCBI taxonomy): domain Bacteria; kingdom Bacillati; phylum Actinomycetota; class Actinomycetes; order Streptosporangiales; family Streptosporangiaceae; genus Nonomuraea; species Nonomuraea sp. NPDC005983. The sequence goes on along the minus strand of NZ_JBEXUP010000173.1, from coordinate 6,327 downwards.
GCGGTCGGACAGCGCCTCCAGAGCGTGTTCGAGGTCGGGCATCGTCATCCTCTGACGCTACGCCACTCGGGATAAAGGTATCCATAAGGGGTAGAGGCTTGTTGCTATGGAATCGACCGCGATGATAACCCCCGGTCTCGCCCGTGACCTGGCCTTTCTTGGTCGCCTGGGCGAGGAGACCTCGACCGAGAGCGTCCTGCGCGGCCTGACGACGGCGCTCGCCGCCGGGGTTCCAGGATGCTCCGGCGGCTCGGCCGAGCACTGGCGCGACCGGCGGGTGCTGGTCTCCGGCTCGCACAGCGAACTGATCATGCTCGTCGAAGGCGAACGGGAGCTCGGCGAGGGCCCCTCATTCGAGGCCAGGCAGACCGGCAGCCGGGTCACCGTCACCGACGTGCTCGCCGACACCCGCTGGCCCCGCTACGCCGCGCTGGCCACCCGCTGGGCGGTGCGCTCCGCGCTGCTCGTCCCCGTGCAGATGGCGCCCGCCACGCTGGTCATCGGCCTCTACTCCGTGCGGCCGGCCGCCTTCTCCCCGCAGGCCGCCCACACGCTCGCCGACATGCTGACCGAGCAGGTCGGCGTGGCCATGGCGAACATGTGGGACTTCGAGGAGGTGCGCACCGGCGCGGCCCAGCTCCAGGAGGCCCTCGCTGGACGGTCGGTCATCGACCAGGCCAAGGGCATCATCATGCAGACCAGCGGCTGCACCGCGGAGGCGGCCTTCGAGGAGCTGCGCCGCACTTCGCAGCACCATCAGGTCAAGGTGGCCGACCTGGCCAGGCTGCTGGTCGAGGAGCACCAGCGCAAGTCGCGCGGCTAGCCAAGGGCGGCCAGCGCGTCGTCGAGGGTGTCGTACAGCGGCAGCCGCTGCGCGAGCCCGGTGATCCACATCACCTTCGACTTCGAGTACTCGACTCCGACCAGGGCGAACCTGGCGCCCGACGCCAAGCTGGTCTGCCAGTGGTGCACGATCAGGCCAAGTGCCCGCGAGTCCATGAACGTCACCCCCGCCAGGTCCAGGATCAGCTCAGCGCCCGCCAGGGACAGGTAGTCGGCGAACTGCTCGCGCGTCGTGGCGTCGAGCACGCCATCGACCTTGATCACAGTGATCTCGTCAACGGTCGACGACGTTAGGCTCAGGGCTGCGACAGGCCCCTCGCCGTTCTCCGGCATTGTCACGAAGCAACCCTACTGTTACCTGGGCGGGGAGGAATACTTCCCCGAGGATGGGGGAGACTGGATCCGAAGTCCAGCAGAGGGCTTCGTCTCGACAGTAGAGCGAGGTGTGCCTCTGCCTGGGCTTTTTCCTGTTGGCAGAGGCCTCCCTGCGATCCATATCGAGGAGCAGCGATGGCTGTACAGGAATACGTTCTCGAGGAGATGACCGCCGAACAACTCCTGGCCGAAATGGTCAAGGAAGACACCCTCGACAGCCACAGGGAGCGGCTGCGTGAACGCATCGTCGAGATGCACAGGCCGCTCGCCATGGAGATCGCCAGGCGCTACCGGTACCGTGGCGAACCCCTCGAGGACCTCCTCCAGGCCGCGTACGTCGGCCTGATGAAGGCCATCAACGGCTTCGACCCCACCCTCGGGCACGCCTTCAGGGGATACGCCGTCGTCACCATGACCGGCGAGGTCAAGCGCCACTTCCGCGACCGCACCTGGGCCATCCGGGTGCCCCGCCTCTACCAGGAGCGCCGCTCCGAGCTGAACCGGCTCGTCGCCGACCTCAGCCAGGACCTGGGCAGATCGCCCACCGTGTCCGAACTGGCCGCCAAGATGAACATCAGCGAGGAGGACGTCCTGCTCACGCTGGACGCGTCCGCCGCCTACAGCACCCTCTCGCTCGACGCGCCCCTCGGCGCCGACGACGACGCCGCCTCGCTCGGCGACGTCATCCCCGAGGACGACGACACGCTCAGCACCATGGTCGACCGTGAGGCCGTCAAGCCGCTCATCGACGCGCTCCCGTCCAGGGAGAAGCACATCCTGCTGCTGCGGTTCTTCGGCAACATGACGCAGGCCGAGATCGCGGCCGAGTTCGGGATATCCCAGATGCACGTTTCCAGAATCCTTCGCAAGGTTCTCGACCAGCTCCGCTCGGAACTGGTCGGCTGAGAAGGCGGTCTTCGGGTGAACGAGGAGGTCGATCCTCGCACGGGCGCACACCGTCCGCCGCCCGGCACGCCCGTGAAGGAGATCGGCCCGCGGTCAGGCGCGTCCGTGCGAGAGGTCAGCCCGCCGCCGGGGACGCCCGTGAAAGAGATCAGCTTTCGCCTGCCCGACCTGCCGGAGGTGCGCTCCGCCGCCGAGACGCAGGCGCGGGCGGCGGGGATGCCGGAAGAGGCGATCGGCGACCTCGTCATCGCCGTCAACGAGGTGGCCACCAACGCCGTCACCCACGGCGCGCCGCCCGCGCGGCTGCGCACCTGGGAGGAGGACGAGGGGCTGGTGATCGAGGTGCACGACGGCGGCGCCTGGAGGCCGGGGCCCAGGCCGGGCGCCGTGGGCGGCATGGGCCTGTGGGTGGCCCGCCGCCTCGCCACCGATCTCACGCTGCGCATCGGCAGCGGCGGCAGCACGGTAACGATGCGCTTCGCCGGCACGGCTTCCGCCTGAGCAGCGTTGCCTGCGAACGGGCGCCGAAACGGCTACCTCACCGGGTTTCCAGCGCTCTCCGGGCGTCGGCGAGCACGTCCGCGACGTGTGAGCCGCCGGGGGAGGCGGGGACTTCGCGGAAGCCCTCGGCAGGGTCGTAGGTCACGTCCAGCCCGGCGTCGACGAGCCGCTGCGCCCACCGCAGCGCGGTGTTCAACCGCTCGGGCGCGGGCGGCTTCCCCTGGGCGGCGGCGGACAGGTTGCGCAGGTTGGTGGCGGGCCCCGACTGGGTGTGCTCCCGGCTCAGCTTCCACGGCAGGGCCCGGCCGTGGTCGAGCATCGCCTTGGCCAGCCCGGCGGCCCGCTTGGCCTGCAGCACCCCGGACTCGCTCACGCCGAAGCGCGCGGCGAGCTCCTGCACGCTCAACCCCTCAGCCACGAGCCGGGCCAGCTCCGCCCGGTCGATGGTCGGCCTACGCCCCACGGCCGCCTCCCTTCTGCGCCAAGCGTAGAACAGGGCCGCCGTCAGCCGCCCGGCCTCGGGGAACCGCCGGGCCGGTCAGGCGGACGTGGCGGGCTCCGTCCTCCCGGCCTAAGGACCTACGCGCGGCGCGAGAGCACCCACCGCGAGCACGCGGGGCAGATTCAGAAGGTGGCCAGCGCGGCGGACACCATCACGTCTGAAGGCATCGCCCGCCTCGAGTTTCCCTCGACGACATCGGCGACACCGAACTCTGGCAGCGTGTCAACCAGGAACAGCTCAACGGCAGTCCACTCTACTGCCGGCCGGTGTCGTGGGCGATTGCCAGGCACGGTCACGTGACCAGGCGCAGCCAGGCCGCCGCGAGTGCGGCGTGACCGGCCGGCGTCGGGTGCACGCCGTCCGCAGCCCAGTGCTCCGGCCCGGTCGTCGCGGCGAGCTCGGCGAACATGCCGTCGGCGGCGAGCAGGTGCGTGCCGTACTCGCGGGCGAGCTCGCGCACGGCCTGGATCTTCGGGTCCAGGTCAGCGCGCCACTCCTTCCGGACCTCTTCGCCGAGGTGCACATCGCCGACCTCGACAAGGCCGCGAATCGGCAGGAGGAACGGCTCGATGAGGATCAGGTCGGCGCCGGCCTCGGCGAGGGGCGCGAGCAGGCGGTCGTAACCTGCCGCGAAGTCCTCCGCGGGGATCACGTGGCCGTCCGGGTCGTACGTGTGCCAGCCCATGTCATTGCCGCCGACGAGGATCGACACCACGTCCGGGCGCGCGTCGAGCACGTCCGCCTGCCATCGGGCTTCGAGGTCCATGACCTTGTCGCCCGCGATCCCGGAGTTCAGCCAGGTCACGGCCCGGTCCGGGTGCCGGAGGCCCCACTCGCCCGCGATGCGCAGCGGGTAGCCGAACCCGAGGCCCTGTTCGCTCTCGAGCCGTTGGCAGTCGGTGATCGAATCGCCGGTGAACATCACGGTGGTTCCCGGTCGGAGGGTGATCGTCATGTGTGCTCCTGGAACTCGGTTGAGGAGAAGAAGAATTCACATCGATGACGTGGCGGCAACGTCGACATTCAGGCGGCTCGTGATCCCGCTGGTCATCTCGGGCGGGGCTTGAGAAGCCGACACCGGCCGCGCCGACGATGCGAAAGAGGCAGCATCGTGGTTCCTCTTCGCGCTCTTGGGGCACCCACAGAAGCGATAGGGGAACGGGACAGCTGCTTCGGACTCAGGTTGCCGGACTGCCGAACCACTGGCTGGCGGCCCGCTCGAACGCTTCGCGATCAGGGTCGCGATCACCTGCCCAGGCGACCACGCCGTCAGGTCGGACAAGCACGGCACCCAATCCGAGGTCGTTTCTCGCCGGCCCGGCTGCATACCGAACCCGACTCTCCCAGCCCGTCGCTGAACCGTGCAGGCGTCGGTCGACACTGAAATCGAGCGCGACGCCTCGTCCATCCTGCATCAGGTCGCCGAGGCGAGTGCCGTCCTCAAGACGAAGGTCCGGGGCGTTGCGGCCGACCAGCGGCTGCTCGCTACCAAGATTGTGGCGGACCGACGATCCCGATGTCTTCTCGAACACGTAGGTCGTTCCGTCACGGGTCCCGAGCAGGTCGCGGATCACTCCTTGGATCGCCTGGGCATGCGGATCCGGCTTCATGGCCGCCGCCTGGGCGCGCGTCCAGTCGAGCACCCATGCGCCGATCGGATGGCGCTCGCGGGTGTAGGTGTCGACAAGTCCGTCCGGCGCGTACCCGTGCACGGTCGCCGCGAGCTTCCATCCCAGGTTCATGGCGTCGCCGATGCCGAGGTTGAGTCCCTGCGCCCCGAGGGGCGAGTGGATGTGAGCGGCGTCGCCCGCGAGCAGGACACGCCCCTGCCGGTAGGTCGTCGTCTGCATCGCCCGATCGGTGAAGCTCGAGGCGTGATGGACGTCGCTCAGCGTCACGCCGGTGCCGGATACACGGCGTAGAACCGCCTGGAGATGTTCGCGGGTCGGCCGCTGCGAGCGATCGAACGCGCCGCCGTCGAACTCCAGCAGGCCGAGGTGCCCTTTCGCGGGCATCCGCAGGTGCATGCCCGTCGGCGTCAGATTGAACCCAGGGCTCAGCTTCTCGGGATCGGCGATGGTGGCGAGCACGACGTAGCCGGTGAACTGCGGCTCGGTGCCGACGAAGCCGAAGCCTGCGAGCCCCCGCACCGCGCTGCGTCCGCCGTCGCAGCCGACGAGCCAGCGCGCCGCGTACTCGTGCTCGCCGGCCTGCGCGACCACGCTCTCATCGTCCTGCGCGATGGCTGAGACCGTGACGCCGCGCCTGATCTCCACGCCGAGCATGGATGCCCGCTCGGACAGTACCGCCTCGACCGCTTCGAGGTTCGTCATCACGCCCTCCATTGCCGGGCTGGGAAGCCGGAACGGCAGGGCGGCGACGTCAACCTTGGCCGGATCGAGCGTCATGCCGGCGAAGTGGCCCACGGAACGAGGGGGGGCCGGCTCGTCCGCGTCGGGGTTCGCGCCGGGGTCGTTGTGGACGCCCGACGCCTTCAGCAGCGGGTGCAGCATTCCGCGGCGGTAGAACGCCTCGACCGACGCGGCGGACAGGCCCCGCATCCCGAGCGGGTCCGCCTTCCACGGGGAGCGGGGCTCCGGCTCCCGTTCGAGCACCAGGACTGAGCAGCCCGCGAGGCCAAGCTCGCAGGCAAGGAACAGACCCACCGGGCCGGCACCCACGATCACTACGTCATGCACGAAAACTTCCCCTTCCGAAGCGTGCTCTTCAGGCATGCAAAGACTGAAGCGGGCCGCTCACACGGGGCACACACGGCGCTGACGGGGGCACACATGGCGCTGACACTCCCGTCCTGCGACGCGTCAGCGCTGCGTTCGAGCACCCGGCATGCTTCGCCTGGTGGCGTGACGGGGAGGGCGGCAGGGCCCGTGAGCAAAAGGAAGCCAGAGCCCTGCCGTGATTTGGGGACTCGAGAGTGCGTGCGCGAAGATCGGGAGATGGACGGGGATGCGCGGCTTCGCGTCAGGCTGCTCGGCGCCTTTCAGGTGTCTCGCGGTGACGCCGCCCTGCCCGTTCCGGGTGCGCGGTCGCAGGGTCTGGTCGTACGGCTGGCGCTCGCCGGTGGGCGCGTGGTCGAGCAGGGCGTCCTGGTCGACGCGATCTGGGCCGAGGACCCGCCGGCCGGCCCCGCCCACGCCCTGCAGACCCTCGTCTCGCGGCTGCGCCGGACCCTCGGCTCG
>NZ_JBEXUP010000172.1:0-16971 GCF_040614375.1 Nonomuraea sp. NPDC005983 | reverse complement strand
CCGCGACATGCGCCGCGACACCGGCCGCTTCGGCCAACGCCCTGACCAGCAGCGGCCGGCGATCAGGCGTCCCCAGCGCGACCCGTTCGTACGGTGGCGCCGGCAACGCCGAGGCTGATGGGGCGGCGCGGCCGCCCTCCGACGCCCCCCAAGTGGGCGCCGCTGAGCGCGGGCGGCCAGGGGAGGCGGACGATGGGGTGGGTCGGCGGCGGCGACCGCCCGGGTCAGCCGGCCTTGCCGATGGGGGCGGTGACGGCTCTGGTCAGGGTGATGAGGTTGGCGGGCGCGGTCTCGATCTGGAGGCCGCGCTTGCCCGCCGAGAAGTAGATCGTGTCGAAGTCCAGCGCGGACGAGTCGACCACGGTGGGCAGCTGCTTGCGCTGGCCGAGTGGGCTGATGCCGCCGACCACATAGCCGGTCACCCGCTCCACCTTGGCCGCGTCGGCCATCGCGGCCCGCTTGCTCTTGAGCGCCGCCGCCAGCGCCTTCAGGTCGAGCTTGCCCGACACGGGGACGACCGCCACGGCGAGCCCGCTCTCCACCTCGGCCACGAGCGTCTTGAAGATCTGCTCGTGGGGCACGCCGAGCGCGTCGGCCGCCTCCTCGCCGTACGCCTGGGCGGCGGCGTCGTGCTCGTACGGGTGGAGCGTGAACTCCACTTTGGATCTGGTCAGCGCCACCGTGGCCGGGGTGCCTCCCTTGGCTTTCGACGTGCTCACGACAGACCAGTGTAGCGAATCTACATTGTAAAGGCGCGGCCGGGGGTGTACCCGAGCGTGCGCCGGAAGACGTCGATGAAGGCGCTCGCGGTCGCCCACCCGCAGCGGTGCGCGACCGTCGTGACCGGGAGGCCGTCGGCGAGCAGCAGCAGCGCGTGGTGCAGCCGCAGCTGCGTGCGCCACTGCGGGAAGGTCATGCCCAGCTCCGCCCGGCACAGCCGGGCCAGGGTGCGGTCGCTGGTGCCCACCTGCGCGCCGAGCCGCGCGAGCGTGCGCCCGTCGGCCGGGTCCGCGCGCAGAATGGCGCAGACGGCCGCCAGCCGCGGGTCCCTGGCCATGGGCAGGTGGAAGGGCTGCTCGGGGGAGCGGCGGAGCTGGTCGAGCAGGACGCCCCGCAGCCTGGCGCGCTCGGGGCCGTCGTCGGCTGGGTCCTGCGTGTAGGCGATGATCAGCTCGCGCAGCAGCGGGCCGACGGCCAGCACGGCGGGTCTGGCGAGCCCCAGCGGGTTGTCCACGAGGCCGACGAGCCGCAGGTCGGTGCTGCCGTGGGCGCGGTGCTCGTGCACGGTGCCCGCCGGGATCCAGATCGCCCGGTTGGCCGGGGCGATCCAGGTGCCCGCGCCCGTGGTGACCGACAGGACGCCGTTGCGGGCATAGACGATCTGGTGGGTGTCGTGCCGGTGCGCGTCGATGCCCGCGCCGGGCGCCAGCGGGCGCGTCCCGGTGGGAGCCTCCGGCATATGGCGGACTTGCGGCATAGATTGGCATTTTATTGGAAGCGGGCCAGAATGTCCCGGGGCGACGATCGACGGGTGAACAGGACTCCGGAGCAGGTCACGGCGCCCCGGCGCGATGGCCGACAGGCGACCAGGATTCCGATGCTGGCCGCAGGCCACGCCGGCGTGGACGTCTACCAGGGCGCGGTGCCCGCGCTCGTGCCTTTCCTCGTGGCGGAGCGCGGCTACGGCTACGTCGCGGCGTCGGGAATCGTGCTGGCGGCGACGCTGCTGTCGTCGGTGGTGCAGCCGGTCTTCGGCGCGCTCGCCGACCGGTGGCGGATGCCGTGGCTGATCCCGGTCAGCATGGCGACGGCCGGGCTCGGGGTGGCGCTCAGCGGCGTCGCCGGCTCGTACGTGCTGACCTGGCTGGCGGTGGCGCTGTCGGGGCTGGGGGTGGCGGCGTACCACCCGGAGTCGGCGCGGCTGGCGAGGATCGCCAGCGAGGGCAGCCACGTCCGGATGAGCTGGTTCTCGCTGGGCGGCACCCTCGGCTTCGCCTGCGCCCCGATCCTGGTGACACGGCTGCTGTCGGCCGGGGGGTTGGGCGCGTCCCCCTGGCTGGTCGTGCCGGGCCTGCTGGGTGCGGCGCTCACGGTCACGGTGCTGGGCTCGCTGGCCGGGCGCGACGGCGGCGGCGCGGCGCGGCACGCGGGCGGCCGGGACGACTGGCCCGCGTTCACCCGCCTCACGCTGGTGATCGTCTGCCGGTCGGTCGCCTACGTCGGGCTCAGCGCGTTCGTGGCGCTGTACCTGGGCGGCGGCGCGGCGGGGGCGGTGGCGCTGTTCGTGCTGTTCGGGGGCGGCGCGGTCGGCACCGTGGTGGGCGGCAGGCTGGCCGGGCGGTGGGGCCGGGTGCGCACCATGTGGCTGGCGTACGCGGCGGCGGTCCCGGCGATGGCGGGTGTGGTCCTGGCTCCGGGCTGGACGGCGTACGCGTTCGTCGCGGCCGCCTCGATCACCCTGTACGTGCCGTTCTCGCTGCACGTGACGCTCGGCCAGGACTTCCTGCCCAACCGGGTGGGGACTGCCAGCGGCGTCACCCTCGGCCTGGCCGTCAGCGTCGGCGGCCTGACCAGCCCGCTGGTCGGCGCCCTGGCGGAGGCCACCTCGCTCGGGCTGGCCCTGGGGGTCCTGGCCGCCTTCCCGGCCCTGTCGTGCCTGCTCGCCCGCACACTGACGGATCCCGCGCCCGTCGCCGGGCAGGTCGGGCGGTGAAACCCCGTCGGGGGCGACGTCTCAGACATGCGTCCGCATGATGGACAGGACGGGAGTCACCAGCCGGACTCCGTAGACTGGGTGGGTGATTTCCCGTATTGACATGCGCGGTTCTCTGCCTGAGAACCTGCGCGACGTGCTGCCCCGCGCCGAACTCGACGTCGAGGCCGCCCTGGAGAAGGTGCGGCCGATCTGCGACGAGGTGCGCCATCGCGGGGCGGCAGCCGTACGGGAGCTGACCGCCAGGTTCGACGGTGTCGAGATCGAGTCCGCCCGCGTGGCGCCGGAGGCGATCAAGCGAGCGCTGGAGGAGCTGCGCCCCGAGGTGCGCGCGGCCCTGGAGGAGTCGATCCGCCGGGCCCGGCTGGTCCACCGCGACCAGCGGCGTTCCGACGTCACGACGGAGGTGGTCCCCGGCGGCACCGTGACCGAGCGGTGGGTGCCGGTCGACCGGGTCGGGCTGTACGTGCCCGGCGGGCGGGCGGTGTACCCGTCCAGCGTGGTGATGAACGTGGTCCCGGCGCAGGAGGCGGGGGTCGCGTCGCTGGCCGTCACGAGCCCGGCGCAGAAGGACTTCGGCGGGCTGCCGCACCCCACGATTCTGGCCGCGTGCGCGCTGCTCGGCGTTGACGAGGTGTACGCCGTGGGCGGCGCGCAGGCCGTGGCCATGTTCGCGTACGGCACCGAGGAGTGCCCGGCCGCCACCATGGTGACGGGCCCGGGCAACATCTGGGTGGCGGCGGCCAAGCGGCTGCTCAAGGGCCGCATCGGCATCGACTCCGAGGCGGGCCCCACCGAGATCGCCATCCTCGCCGACGGCGGCGCCGACCCGGTGCACGTGGCGGCCGACCTGATCAGCCAGGCCGAGCACGACGTGATCGCCGCCGCGGTGCTGGTCACCGACAGCGCCGAGCTGGCCGAGGCGGTCGAGAGGGAGCTGCAGGCGCAGGTGGCCGCGACCAAGCACGCCGACCGTGTCGCCGAGGCGCTCGGCGGCCGGCAGTCGGGCATCGTCCTGGTCGACTCGATCGACGACGGCGTCAAGGTGGTCGACGCCTACGCCGCCGAGCACCTGGAGATCCACACGGCCGACGCGGCCGGGGTGGCGGCCAGGGTCAGGAACGCCGGCGCGATCTTCGTTGGCACGTACGCGCCGGTCTCGCTCGGCGACTACCTGGCGGGTTCCAACCACGTGCTGCCCACGGGCGGCTGCGCCTGCCACTCCAGCGGCCTGTCGGTGCAGTCGTTCCTGCGCGGCATCCACGTGGTCGAGTACACGCGCGAGGCGCTGGCCGGCGCGGCGGGGCACGTGTCGGTGCTGGCCGACGCCGAAGACCTGCCGGCGCACGGCGCGGCGGTCCGCGCCCGCTTCGGCTGGCAGGTGCCTGTTCAGGGGGAGGGCGCGTGAACATCGAAGACCTGCCGATCCGCGACGACCTCAAGGGCAAGAAGCCGTACGGCGCGCCCCAGATCGACGTCCCGGTCCGGCTGAACACCAACGAGAACCCGTACCCGCCCTCCGCCGAGCTGGTCGCCGACCTGGCGGAGGAGGTGCGCAGGAGCGCCGGAGAGCTCAACCGCTACCCCGAGAGGGAGGCGGAGGCCCTCCGCGCCGACCTGGCCGGCTACCTGGGCCACGGCCTGACGCTTGAGCAGGTGTGGGCGGCCAACGGGTCGAACGAGGTGCTGCAGCAGATCCTGCAGGCCTTCGGCGGGTACGGGCGCAGCGCGCTGGGCTTCGAGCCGTCCTACTCGATGCACCCGATCATCACGTCCGGCACCAACACCGAGTGGGTGCGCGGCGTCCGCGAGGCCGACTTCGCACTCGACCCCGTCAAGGCGGCGGCGGCCGTCCAGGAGCACGATCCCGACATCGTCTTCCTGACCTCGCCGAACAACCCGACCGGCACCGCGCTGCCGCTGGAGACGATCGTCGCGGTGCTGCGGGTGGCCAGGGGCGTGGTCGTGGTCGACGAGGCGTACGCCGAGTTCGCGAGGCGGGGCACGCCCTCGGCGCTCACGCTGCTCGGCGAGTACCCCAGGCTGATCGTCACCAGGACGATGTCGAAGGCGTTCGCCATGGCCGGAACCCGGCTCGGCTACCTGGCCGCGCACCCGGCGGTGGTGCAGGCGCTGCAGCTGGTGCGTCTGCCGTACCACCTGTCGACGCTCACCCAGGCGGCGGCGCGGGTGGCGCTGCGGCACCGCGACGAGCTGCTGGGCACCGTCGCCGCGCTGCGCGACGAGCGCGACGCGACCGTGGCGTGGCTGCGCGGCAAGGGGTTGACTGTCGCCGATTCCGACGCGAACTTCGTACTGTTCGGGCGCTTTCCTGACCGGCGTAAGGTCTGGGAGGGGCTGCTGGAGCGGGGAGTGCTCATCCGCGAGGTGGGGCCGCCAGAATGGCTGCGAGTGTCGATCGGCACCAGCGAGGAGATGGCGGCGTTCCGCGCCGCGCTGGAGGGAGTTCTGTGAGCCGCGTAGGCCGCGTCGAGCGCGCGACGAAGGAGACGTCCGTCCTGGTCGAGGTGGGGCTCGACGGCACGGGGCGGGTGGACGTGTCCACCGGGGTCGGTTTCTACGACCACATGCTGGCGCAGCTCGGCAAGCACGGGCTGTTCGACCTGACGGTGAAGACCGAGGGTGATCTGCACATCGACTCCCACCACACGATCGAGGACACCGCGCTCGCGCTGGGTGCGGCGTTCCGCGAGGCGTTGGGCGACAAGTCGGGCATCCGGCGGTTCGGGAGCGCGTCCTGCCCGCTGGACGAGTCGCTCGCCCAGGTGACCGTCGACCTGTCGGGCCGTCCGTACCTGGTGCACTCCGAGCCCGAGGGCATGGCGCCGATGATCGGCCCCGAGTACGACACCACCATGACGCGGCACATCCTGGAGTCGTTCGTCGCGCAGGCGGCGATCTGTCTGCACGTGCACGTCCCGTACGGGCGCAACGCCCACCACATCGTCGAGGCGCAGTTCAAGGCCCTGGCGCGGGCGCTGCGCGAGGCGTCCGAGCTCGACCCGCGCGCCAGCGGCGTGCCCAGCACCAAGGGTGTGCTGTGAACGGAGAGGGGGCGGCATGACCGAGAACCTGATCGCCGTCGCGATGGTGTTCATCGGATTGTTCCTCGTCGGCGGCGTGTTCTCGCTCGGCAAGCAGGGGCTGAAGATCGGCGCCGCCATCTGCGCGATCGGCGCGGCGATGGCGATCACGGCGGGGGTGATGTGGTGGTGAGCAGGAACGTGGTCGTGCTCGACTACGGCTCGGGCAACCTGCGCTCCGCCGAGCGCGCCCTGGCCAGGGTCGGCGCCGAGGTGACCGTCACCGCCGACTTCGACGCGGCGCTGGAGGCCGACGGCCTGGTCGTGCCCGGCGTCGGCGCGTTCGAGGCGTGTATGCGGGGCCTCAGGAGCGTCCGCGGTGAGCAGGTGATCGGCAGGCGGCTGGCCGGTGGCCGCCCGGTGCTGGGCATCTGCGTCGGCATGCAGATCCTGTTCGCCAGGGGCGTCGAGCACGGGGTCGAGACCGAGGGCTGCGGCGAGTGGCCCGGCACGGTCGAGCGGCTCGAGGCTCCGGTGCTGCCGCACATGGGCTGGAACACGGTCAAGGAGCCCGCGGGCAGCGTGCTGTTCGACGGGCTCGACGCCGCCACCCGCTTCTACTTCGTCCACTCCTACGGGGTGCGCGAGTGGGAGCTGCGGCCCGCCGACGGTTTCGCCGAACCGCTGGTCACCTGGGCCGAGCACGGCGTGCCGTTCGTGGCGGCCGTGGAGAACGGCCCGCTGTCAGCCACCCAGTTCCACCCCGAGAAGTCCGGCGACGCCGGCGCCGTGCTGCTGAAGAACTGGCTCGGCACCCTTGAGTAAGGAACGCGCGCGCCGGCGCGCCGAGCGTGAGGCGGTGCGGGCGCGCGCGATCCGGCTCAACGAAGAACGGCAGGCCCGCAGGTCCCGCCGCCGTGCCTGGCTCGCCCGGCTGACGCCGCGGCCGGTGCGGATCGCCCGGCAGGGCGGCGTGATCGCGCGCCGCCAGCGGGTACAGAATGTCGTGGTCGGCCTGGCTTTCCTGCTGGTGCAGATGCTGGTGTGGCTGATCTGGGGGGCGCCGTTCCTGAGTTTCGGCGTCCTCGTCCTCTCCCTGCTGCTCGTCCCTGTTGTGATGACCCTCGCTTTCGACCGGAGGATCTGATGTCGTTCGTTTTGCTTCCCGCCGTGGACGTGGCCGACGGCCAGGCCGTACGCCTTGTTCAAGGCGAGGCCGGCACCGAGACCGGCTACGGGGAGCCGCTGGCCGCGGCACTGGCCTGGCAGGAGGCGGGGGCGGAGTGGATCCATCTGGTCGACCTCGACGCCGCCTTCGGCCGCGGCTCCAACCGCCGGCTGATCACCGAGCTGATCGGCAGGCTGGATGTGAACGTGGAACTGTCGGGCGGCATCCGCGACGACGAGTCGCTGGCCGCCGCCCTGGCGACCGGGTGCCGGCGGGTGAACATCGGCACCGCCGCGCTGGAGCAGCCCGACTGGTGCCGGAAGATCATCGCCGAGCACGGTGACCGGATCGCCGTCGGCCTGGACGTGCGCGGCACGACGCTGGCGGCCCGCGGCTGGACCGAGGAGGCCGGGGACCTGTGGGAGGTGCTGGAGCGGCTGGAGTCCGACGGCTGCCCCCGCTACGTGGTCACCGACGTCACCAAGGACGGCACGCTGCGCGGCCCGAACCTGGACCTGCTGCGCGAGGTCTGCGCCCGCACCGACAAGCCCGTCGTCGCCAGCGGAGGAGTCTCCTCCCTCGAGGACCTGGTCGCGCTGGCGGCTCTGGAGCCGCTCGGGGTGGAGGGGGCCATCGTGGGAAGAGCCCTCTACGCCCAGGCGTTCACGCTGGAAGGCGCGCTGGCGGCGGTACGCGCCTAGCGCGGGAGGAGACGTGATGCACGGCATGAGCAGCATGGAAAGCACCGGCTCCCGGGTCTTCTCGGGCGGCTTCTGGGAGGAGAAGTACGGCTACGCCCGTGCGGTGGTCGTAGGCGATCGAGTCGTCGTCTCCGGCTGCACCGCGAGCGTCGAGGGCGAGGTGCGGCACGTGGGTGACCCGTACCAGCAGAGCGTGACCGCGCTCGGCATCGCGCTGGAGGCCGTCGAGCTGGGCGGCCTGACCCGCGAGGACGTGGTCATGATCCGCTACTACGTGGTGGAGCAGCACCACTTCGACCTGGTGGGGCAGGCCATCGCGGAGCTGCTCGGGCACGTGCGGCCCGCGTGCACGGGAGTGCGGGTGGCCGGGCTGGTCGACCCGAGGATGCTGGTCGAGATCGAAATCGAGGCACAACGAGCATGACGGTAGCGGTCAGGGTGATCCCCTGCCTGGACGTCGACGCCGGGCGCGTCGTCAAGGGCGTCAACTTCGAGAACCTGCGTGACGCGGGCGACCCGGTCGAGCTGGCCAGGCGCTACGACGAGGAGGGGGCCGACGAGCTCACCTTCCTCGACATCACCGCCTCGTCGGGCGAGCGCGGGACCATGCTGGACGTCGTACGCAGAACCGCCGAGCAGGTGTTCATCCCGCTCACGGTGGGCGGCGGCGTCCGCTCGGTCGACGACGTCAACCGGCTGCTGCGGGCGGGCGCCGACAAGGTGTCGCTGAACACCGCGGCGATCGCCAGGCCCGAGCTGCTGACCGAGGCGTCGCGCCGGTTCGGCGCCCAGTGCGTGGTCCTGTCGGTCGACGCGCGCCGCGCGCCCGGCACCACCAGCGGGTTCGAGGTGACCACGCACGGCGGCCGCCGGGGCACCGGCATCGACGCGGTGGAGTGGGCGGCGCGCGGCGAGGAGCTGGGCGTGGGCGAGATTCTGCTCAACTCGATGGACGGCGACGGCACGCTCGACGGCTACGACCTGGAGATGCTGCGCGCGGTCAGGGCGGCGGTGCGCGTCCCGGTGATCGCCAGCGGCGGCGCGGGGCGGCTGGAGCACTTCCCGCCGGCGGTCGCGGCCGGGGCCGACGCGGTGCTGGCGGCGTCGGTGTTCCACTTCGGCACCCTGAAGATCGGCGACGTCAAGGAGACGCTGCGCACGGCGGGCTACCTGGTCCGCTAGAACACCCTCATGTGGTGGAACAGCTCGTAGGCGGGGTCCTTGGCGGCGAAGGCGGCCGACTCCGACCGCTTGACGGCCAGGTAGGCGCTGCGTCGCAGCGGGCCGAGCGCCTCCATCAGCAGCTCGTCCGCCTCCAGTGCGTCCAGCGCCTGGTCGAGTGAGGACGGCAGGCGGGGGTAGCGTCCGGGGACGGTGTCGGGGTCGATGCCGACCGGTTCACCGGGGTCGAGCCTGCGGCGGACGCCGTCGAGCCCGGCGTGGATGACCGCGCCCAGCGACAGGTAGGGGTTGGCCGAGGAGTCCGACGGCTTCAGCTCCAGGTTGGGCTCGCCGCTCTCGCCCAGCGGGGAGCAGATCCTGACGGCGGCCTCCCTGTTGTCGGGGCCGTAGACGGCGTACGCGCTGGACCACAGCCGCGGCCCGAGCCGCCGGAAGCTGTTGACGCTGCCGCAGGTCAGCGCGGTCAGCGCGGGCAGGTGGGCGAGCAGGCCGCCGATGAACCAGTCGCGAACCTCGCTGCCCTCGGCGAACAGGTTGCGGGTGTCGCTCCACAGCGACAGGTGCAGGTGGGCGCCGTTTCCGGCCTGGTCGGCCAGCGGCTTGGGGGCCAGCGTCGCCCACATCTGGTTGCGCAGCGCCACGCCGCGCACCGTCTCGCGGTACAGGACGTGGTTGTCGGCGGCGCGCAGCGCGGGCGCGGGCCGGATCGACATCTCCTGCTGGCCGGGCCCGAGCTCCGGGTGGTAGTGCTCGACTCGCAGGCCCTGCGTCTCCAGCGCGTGCATGAGCTTGATCGTGTAGTCGTGGGCGGTGTCGAACCCGGTCGCGGCGTAGCACAGGGTGTCGTCGAGTGGCACCAGCCGGTCGGGGCCGCCTGCCGGGTCGGGCAGGCGGCGGCCGAGGGTGAACTCCGGTTCGAAGGCGGCGAGGATGTGGTGGCCGTCGGACGCCAGCTCCGCGACGGCGTCCTTGAGGAAGGTGCGCGAGCAGGCCGCCCACGGGGAGCCGTCAGGCAGCCGCAGGTCCGACAGCATCGCGGCGGCGCCAGGAGCGTAGGGGAGGGGG
Organism: Nonomuraea sp. NPDC005983; assembly: GCF_040614375.1. Taxonomy (NCBI): domain Bacteria; kingdom Bacillati; phylum Actinomycetota; class Actinomycetes; order Streptosporangiales; family Streptosporangiaceae; genus Nonomuraea; species Nonomuraea sp. NPDC005983. The sequence goes on along the minus strand of NZ_JBEXUP010000172.1, from coordinate 7,098 downwards.
ACGAATGTCGCTGGGTCGGGCACGATCCGCACTTCGCCGACCGGGCCCATCTCCTCGACCTCTTGGAGCTGGTCGAGGATGTTCATCGCCATCATGGCCACCGTGTGCCCGATTCCCGTGCCGAGCCGTTCGGCCAGCCGGGAACGGGACGCCGCCTTGCCACGGGTCACGCCCCCGTGGTCGGCGTACAGAAAGCGGATCAGCTCGATCCCTTCGAGCTCGGCGCGCTCGAGGATGCGCCGGACGTCGGGATCAGGCTTGTTGATCTTGGTGGCTCCGGGACGATCTCTCATTCTGCCTGCGTAACACGTTCCGAGGGTGTGGGGAAGCGTCAAGCGCAGACAGAACCTCAGGTCACGTCAGAACATTGGTAAAGAAGACAGCCAACTGGTTGGCACCATTGACAATCCCATCGAACACGCCGTTGACCGCGGCGGCGGCTTGGGCCGGCCGGGTGAACAGGTAGAAGACCACGAACGCCACGAGCACGTAGGTGAGCACCTTCTTGACCTGCATGGGGGGCCTCCTGCAGTCCATTCCCAGCCGTATATACCCGGATCTGGGCGATCATTGGCATCTTCTATGAAGATGTTCTTGATCTTAACCGGGGGGCTTGTTTCCTAAGCCATGGTACGGCCAAGAGGTGGCTCCAGGAGGGTCGCCGCGCCGTAATGTTTCCGGCCCCCCGGCCGCAGGGCGGCCGCAGGGCGGCCACAGGGCGGCCACAGGGCGGCCACAGGGCGGCCACAGGGCGGCCTCAGAGGCCGAGGCCGGCCTTCTTTAGCCGGGCGATCGCGTCGTCGTCGCCGGTGTACTCCACCCTGGCGTGCTCCTGGCGGCCGAAGCAGAACAGCAGCAGTTCGGCGGCCCTGCCGGTGACCTCCACCTTCGGGCCCTGCCGCGGGCCGCCGAGCGTCACGCCGCCGCCGAGGCGGTGCAGCACCACGCCCACCGGGGAGCTGCGCAGCATCAGCCTGCTCGAGGCGGACACCCGCTTCCAGATGAGCCGCTCGAAGTCGGCGGGCAGGTCGCGGGGCTCCCACCCGGGCTGGGCGCGCCGCACGTCCTCGTGGTGGACGAAGTACTCCAGGGTGTTGACGGCCTCGTCCAGGAACGGCAGCAGCCCGTAGGGGCCGCCCGGCCTGCGGACGATCGAGACCAGTTCGGGGAACGGGTGCCTGGCCTTCAGGGCGCGCTGCACCGAGGCGGTGTAGCCGGCGAGCGGCCTGAGCGCGATGCCGCCGGCCGCGTCCAGCCTGCGCTCGCGCAGGACGAGGTGGGCGGCCAGATCGTAGGTGTCCCAGCCTGTGCAGAGCGTGGGCGCGTCGGGGCCGAGCTGGTCGAGAAGGTCGCACAGCGCGGCGCGTTCGCCACGAGCGTGAGTCACGTGGACAACCCTACCTGTGGGAATAACGTACTGATCGCGAGTGATAGTGACATATGTAGAAAAATCCAAGATGGAAGGAAGAGCTGCGAGTGGCTACCAAGGTCACCACGGCCGTCATGCGTCAGGGACTGCGCGTCCTTGGGGTGGCCATTCGCACCGAGAAGGCGGTCTTCGCCGCCGCGGTCCTGCTCAGCGCCCTGTACGGCGGCATGACCGTCGCGTCGGCCTGGGCGCTCGGCTGGGCCACCCAGAACGTGGTGCTGCCCGCCTTCGACCAGGGCGACATCACCGCGGGCGCGCTGTGGACCGGCGTCCTGCTCATCATCGGCGCCGCCCTGCTCAAGGCCGTCGGCGTCGCCGGGCGCCGGATCTTCGCCGGAGTCATCCAGTACCGGATGCAGGCCCGGTCCCGCCGCGACGTCACCAAGCAGTACCTGCGGCTGCCGCTCTCCTGGCACCACCAGCACCCCACCGGGCAGCTGCTGTCCAACGCCAGCGCCGACGCCGAGGCCGCCTGGGCGCCCCTCGCGCCGCTGCCGATGGCGGTCGGTGTGATCGTCATGCTGTTCACCGCCGCGATCGGGATGCTGATCACCGACCCGGTGCTCGCGCTGGTCGGCTTCCTGATCTTCCCGGCCATCGCCGTGCTGAACCTGGTGTACCAGCGCAAGCTCAGCCCGCTCGCCACCCGCGCCCAGCAACTGCGCGCCGAGGTCAGCGAGATCGCGCACGAGAGCTTCGACGGCGCGCTCGTGGTCAAGACGCTCGGCAGGGAGGCGATGGAGACCGAGCGCTTCCAGCGCCGCGCCCACGAGCTGCGTGACGCCAACATCGCGGTCGGCAGGGTGCGCGGCCTGTTCGACCCGATGCTGGAGGCGCTGCCCACGCTCGGCGTCCTGGCGGTGCTGGCCGTCGGCGCGCTGCGGCTGTCGACCGGCTCGATCGACGCGGGCGAGCTGGTGCAGGTGGCCTACCTGTTCACGTTGCTGGCCTTCCCGATCAGGGCCCTCGGCTGGGTGCTGGCCGAGCTGCCGCGCAGCGTGGTCGGCTGGCAGCGGGTGCAGGCCGTCCTCGACGCGACCGGCTCGATGGAGTACGGCGCCAAGAAGCTGTCCGACTCCGGCCCGGCCGAGCTGGAGGTCTCGGAGGTCTCCTACGCCTACGGCGAGGCCGAGGTGCTGCACGAGGTGACCTTCGACGTGCGTCCGGGCCGCACCGTCGCCCTGGTGGGCCCGACGGGGTCGGGCAAGTCCACCCTGGTGCAACTGCTCGCGCGGCTGGTCGACCCGTCCCGCGGGCGGGTGCTGATCGACGGCGCGGACGTCCGCGACCTGGCCTACGGGAACCTGGCCGAGTCGGTCGCGCTGGTGCCCCAGCAGACGTTCCTGTTCGACGACACCGTGCGCGGCAACGTCGCGCTCGGCCTGACCGCCGACGACGAGGAGGTGTGGGCGGCGCTCAGGCTGGCACAGGCCGACGGCTTCGTCGACAGGCTCGGCGCCGGCCTCGACACCCGCGTGGGCGAGCGCGGCGCGTCCCTGTCGGGCGGCCAGCGCCAGCGTCTCGCGCTGGCCCGCGCGGTCGTCCGGCGTCCGCGCCTGCTCATCCTCGACGACGCGACCTCCAGCGTGGACCCCCAGGTGGAGGCCAAGATCCTGTACGGACTGCGCGACGCTGCCGAGGCGTCGAGCGTCGTGGTCGTCGCCTACCGGATGGCCACCATCGCGCTGGCCGACGAGGTCGTCTACCTCGACAAGGGCCGGATCGTCGACCGGGGGACGCACGAGGAGCTGCTCGGCCGCTGCCTCGGCTACCGCAACCTGGTGACCGCCTACGAGCGCGAGGAAGCCGAGCGCGCCGCGATCGAGACGGAAGAGGAAGAGGAAGAGGTCAGCGCGTGAGCGTCGAGGACGTCCAGGGGATCAGGGGCAGCGCGGAGCGGTCGGCGCTGGCCACCATCCGGCGGGGGCTGTCGCTCACGCCGGAGTTCCGCAAGGGGCTGCTGGGGACGCTGGCGCTGGCCGTCGTCGCCACCGTGGGCAAGATCATCGTGCCGATCGCGGTGCAGCAGACGATCGACACCGGGCTGAAGGACGGCACCCCCGACGTCGGGTACGTCTCGTGGGCGGTGGCGCTGTGCGCCGCGGCGGTGATCCTTACAGCGCTCGCCGGATATGTCATGAACGTTCGCCTCTACAAGGCGACCGAGTCGTCGCTGGCCACCCTGCGGGTGCGCGGCTTCCGGCACGTCCACGACCTGTCGGTGCTCACCCAGAACACCGAGCGCAGGGGCTCGCTGGTCTCCCGCGTCACCAACGACATCGACCAGATCAGCACGTTCATGCAGTGGGGCGGGCTGATGATCATCGTGGCGTTCGGCCAGGTGCTCGTCGCCAGCGCGCTCATGTTCGTCTACTCCTGGCAGCTCACGCTGCTCGTCTGGGTCTGTTTCCTGCCGCTCATGGTGGCGCTGCCGCGCTTCCAGCGCTGGCTGTCGGGCGCGTACACCGCCGTCCGCGAACGCACCGGCGACATGCTGGCGGCGGTCAGCGAGTCCGTCGTCGGCGCGTCCGTCATCCGCGCGTACGCCTCCGAGCGCCGCACCGCCGAACGCATCGACAAGTCCGTGGACGCCAACAAGACCGCCCAGATCAAGGCGCAGACCATCGTCGGCTTCGTCTTCCCGCTGACCGAGATCGTGGCCGCCGTCGCCATCGCCGGGATCGTCCTTCTCGGTGTCAAGCTCGGTCTGTCGGGCGACATCACCGCCGGGCGGCTGATCGCGTTCCTCTTCCTCGTCACACTGTTCGTCTCGCCTCTGCAGACCGCCACCGAGGTGCTCAACGAGGCGCAGAACGCGGTCGCGGGCTGGCGGCGCGTCCTGGGCGTCATCGACACCCCGCCGGACGTCGCCGATCCCGCAGAGTCGGGCGTGGAACTGCCGCGCGGCCCCATCTCCGTCGCCTTCGAGGACGTCGCGTTCGCCTACCCCGGCGGCGCCCCCGTCCTGCGCGAGGTGTCGCTGAAGATCCCGCCCCGCTCCCGCATCGCGGTCGTCGGCGAGACCGGCTCGGGCAAGACCACCTTCGCCAAGCTGCTCACCCGGCTCATGGACCCCGCCTCGGGCCGGGTCACGGTCGACGGGCACGACCTGCGGCAGGTCCGCTTCTCCTCGCTGCGCGAGCGGATCGTGATGGTCCCGCAGGACGGCTTCCTGTTCGACGGCACGCTGGAGGAGAACATCCGCTACGGCAGGCCGTCCGCCGACTCCGAGGAGATCCTGCTCGCCCTGACCGAGCTGGGCCTGGCCGACTGGCTGGAGGGCCTGCCCGCCGGCCTCGGCACCCCGGTCGGGCAGCGCGGCGAGTCGCTGTCGGCGGGGGAGCGGCAGCTCGTCGCCCTGGCCCGCGCCTACCTGGCCGACCCCGACCTGCTGCTTCTCGACGAGGCCACGTCCGCGGTGGACCCGGCCACCGAGGTCCGGCTGGCCCGCGCCCTGGAGGGCGTCACCAGGGGCCGCACCGCCATCTCCATCGCCCACCGGCTCTCCACCGCCGAGAACGCCGACGAGGTGCTCGTCTTCGACGCCGGTCGGCTCGTCCAGCGGGGGCCGCACACCGAACTGGTGGAGGAGCCTGGCGTCTACGCCGACCTGCACGCGTCCTGGGTCTCCGCCGCCCGCTCCTGACCCGCTCACTCCAAGACCGCGGTGACCGTGACGCAGGTGCCGCCGGGGCCTGACACGATCGTCACCTGGTCGCACAGCGCACAGGTCAGCCAGAGGCCCCGGCCGCCCGTCGCCGAGCCCGGCGGCGGCTTCGCCGCTCTCGTCCAGCCCGTCCAGCTCGTCCAGCCGGGAGGCAGGCCGGGCCCGTCGTCGACGACCTCGCACCAGAGGCTGCCCTCGCGCGGCCACAGCCGCAGCCGGCCCCCGCCGCCGCCGTGCACGACGGCGTTCGTGACGACCTCGTTGACGGCCAGCACGAAGTCCTCCAGCCGCCGGCCCGCCAGCCCCAGCCCGGCGGCGTGCTCGCGGACCGCCCGCCGCAGGACCGTGACGCGCCCCCCTGCGAACGTCGCGCAGAGCACCCGCCTACACATCGCCGGCCACGGCCCGGCGCGAGACAGGGTGCCTCACGACGATCCCTCCAAAACCGTACGTCGCACCGAAACTACTCCCCGCAGCGTCATCACGTACCGCGTTCTCCGCAAAACCCTCGGTGACGTGCCGCAGCGAGGTATACCTTTTCGTGCGGGCTATCTGGCGGGACTTTGGTTGCGGGGCCTTTGTGGCGGGGCTAAGAGGAGCATGGGCGTGGACGTGCTGGAGATGACGCGACATCGACACGGGGAACTGGTGGTCGTCAGCCTCGCGGGAGAGGTGGACGTCGACAACGTGTCGAAGGTCCGCAAATGCCTCGACGAGGCGGTGGAAGACCACGGTCCCCGGCTGGTGGTCGACCTGAGCGCCCTCACCTTCATCGACACGACCGGCCTCGGCGTCCTGGTGCGGCTCCTGGCCAACCTGCGCGACCGAGACGGCACCATGGCCCTGGTGGCACCCGACGGCCAGGTGCTGAGGCGTCTGCGCAGGACCAACCTGGCGCCGCTGTTCCCGATCTACGACACCCTGGCCCAGGCGCTGGGCTGACAGCGGGCCGCTGCCCGGCCTCCGATGTGAAGGGCGGGCGTCGTGGCTGGTTGAATGGCGTCATGTCGCTCGACCCCGAGATCGCCGCACGGCTCAAGCGCAACGGCGACGGGCTGGTGCCCGCCATCGTCCAGCAGTACGACTCCGGCGAGGTGCTCATGCTCGCCTGGATGGACGACGAGGCGCTGCATCGCACGCTCACCACCGGCAGGGCCACGTACTGGTCGCGCAGCCGGAGCGCGTACTGGGTCAAGGGCGACACGTCCGGGCACGTGCAGCACGTCAAGGCGGTCTCGCTCGACTGCGACGGCGACACGATCCTGCTCAAGGTCGACCAGGTCGGCGTCGCCTGCCACACGGGCGACCGCACCTGCTTCGACGCCGGCCCACTCGAGGTGACGGCGGCGCCATGACCGATCCAGGCCAGGCCCCGAACCCGTCGGCGGTCACGGCGGGAACGGACCTCACCACGGACGGACCCCGACCAGGCCCTCCGGCGGGAGACGCGTGTCCGTCCGGTGCTCCGGCGGGAGATGCGCCTCAGGCAGGCACTCCGGCGGGAGATGCGCGTCAGCCGGGTCCCTCGGCGGCGGATGCTCGCCCGTCCGGTTCTCCGGCGGGTAGGCGGGAGTTGTGGGGCTGGGTGGCGGGCACGGCGCTCGGGTGCCTGCTCGTGCTGCTCGCCGCGGGCCGTACCTGGGTGAGCGTCGCGGGCGCGTCCCCGGCCGCGCTCGTGCTGCCGACCGGGGGAGAGCTGAGCCCGGTGCTGACGCCGCTGGCCCTGGCAGGGCTGGCCGGGGTGGTGGCGGCGCTGGCGACCAGGCGGGCCGGTCGGCGGGTCGTCGGCGTGCTGGTCGGCCTGTGCGGGGCGGGCGCGGGGCTGGGCGCCTGGACGGCCACTGACGGCGAGCGGGTGCTCACCTTGCTGCGCGAGCGCAACGTGCTGCGCGCCGCTGGGGCGCTCGACTGGTCGCTGGTGGCGGCGTGGCCGGTGGTGTGCGGGCTGGGCGCGCTGCTGATGCTCGCGGGCGGAGCCGTCGCGGTGACCCGCGGCGGACGC
>NZ_JBEXUP010000171.1:0-17273 GCF_040614375.1 Nonomuraea sp. NPDC005983 | reverse complement strand
GGTCAGCCAGCGCAGGTAGTGGTCGCGGTGGACCAGCCCGTTCCTGACCAGCGCGGTGCCGCTGCTGGTGGGCCTGTCGGCGGTGGTCGGGCTGCGGCGCGTCGTGGTCAGCCCGCTCGGCGTGGCCAAGCGCGAGACGCCGCCCGCCATGCGGTTCGTCAGGGTGCTCGCGCTGGTCGCGGCGCTGGCCGCGTTCCCCGTGCTGAGCCAGAGCACCAGCGTGGCCGTCGTCGTCGTGGCGCTCGCGCTTCCCTTCCTCTGCATCAACCTGGCCGGCCCGTGGGTGGTCGGCCTGATCGGCAGGATCACCGCCGGACGGGCCCGCGGTCCCGCGCGGCTGCTCGCCGGGCGCAGGCTGGTCGACGACCCGCGCTCCGCCTGGCGGACGGTCAGCGGCGTGGCCCTGACCGGCTTCGTCGCGGGCTTCCTCGGCCTGCTCAGCCCGGGGGTGTTCACCAGCGACGCGGTCCCGGGCCAGCTGCGGGTCGCCGTTCCGGCCGGGCAGCCGTCGGCGGTGGCCGAACAGGCGCGCGACAGGCTCAAGGCCGCCCAGCTGACGGCCACCGTGAAGACCGAGAAGAAGGTGGTCGTGATCGCGCTGGGCACCGGCGCCGACACCGCGACCGTCGACAGGGCCCGTACCGCGCTCACCGGGCTCGTCCCGGGGCACCTGCCCACGACCGAGGCCGACGACGATCAGGCCGGGGTGCAGATCCTCGCCGACATCCGGTCGGGCACTGTGGTGGTGCTGACGGTGTCGTTCCTGGTGGCGATCGCGAGCGCGGGCATCACGGCGGCCTCGTCGATCCTCGACCGGCGCCAGACGTACGCGCTGCTGCGGCTGGCGGGCACGCCGCTGGAGGTGCTGGACAAGGCGCGCAGTGCGGAGACGCTCGTCCCGCTGACGGTGATGGGCGGGGGCGCGATCGCCGTGGGCGTGTTCTGCGGGCTGCCGTTCATGGCGGGCGCGGTGAACGTCACGGGGGTCGTCACGCTGCTGGTCTGCGTCGTGATGGGCTTCGCCGGCGTGATCGGGGCCGGCGCGCTCAGCCGCCCCCTCCTCAGGTCGGTCACCGCCGACCCGGCTCCCCGTCCCGACTAGCCCAGCACCAGATCGCGGACGACCTTCAGGGACGGCTCGTCGCGCACGCCCATGACGAGCAGGTTCGTGACGGGGGAGGCGTGCCAGCGCTGCAGCCGCTCCTTGATGCGGCCGGGCGGGCCCACCAGCGAGATGCCGTCAGCGAGCTCGTCGGGGATCGCCCGGAACGCCTCGTCCTTCCTGCCGGCGAGGTAGAGCGACTGGATGCGCTCGGCCGCCTCCGCGAAGCCCATGCGGCCGATGATGTCGGCGTGGAAGTTGCGGTGCTTGGCCCCCATGCCGCCGATGTACAGGGTGAGCATCAGCTTGACGCCGTCCAGAGCGGCCCGGACGTCGTCGGAGATGACGACCATGACCATCGCGGCGATGTCGAACTCCCCGCTCCTGCCGGAGAGGGCGTCACCGTACATCTCCTCGATCTTCTCGGGGAAGGCGAAGAGCGGCAGCCAGCCCTGGGCGATCTCGGCCGCCAGGGCGACGTTCTTCGGCCCCTCCGCACCCAGGTAGACGGGAATATCGCCGCGGAGCGGGTAGGTGATGAGCTTGAGGGGCTTTCCAAGGCCGCCCGGGAGGGGGAGGGGGTAGTGGACACCGTCGCTGGTCACGGGTTCAGCACGGCGCCAGACGCGGCGCATGATCTCGACGTACTCGCGGGTCCTCGCAAGGGGTTTGCCGAACGGCTGGCCATACCAGCCCTCCACCACCTGTGGCCCCGACGCGCCCACGCCGAGCAGCAGGCGACCGCCCGTGAGGTGGTCGAGCGTCATCGCGGTCATGGCGGTGGCGACCGGCGTCCTGGCCGAGAGCTGGGCGACGGAGGTGCCGAGCTTGATCCGGGACGTGCGCGCCCCGTACCAGGCCAGGGGCGTGAACGCGTCGCTGCCGTAGGCCTCGGCGGTCCACACCGAGTCGTAGCCGAGCCGCTCGGCGGCGAGCACCGTCTCGGTCGCGTCGTCCGCGTGACGCTGCCAGTAGCCGAGGTTGAGACCGAGCTTCATGCGACACCTCCCGAATATAGTTCTATTACGGCCGGGGGTGGCCCACGTGTCAATGCACGATCTTCCGGGGAGGTCAGCTCTGTGTTCAAGGGTCTCCGTCGTCTCCTCTGCCTCCTGCTCCTCCTCCTTCCGGCCGCCGAGCCCGCGGCGGCAGCGGGAGCAGCACGCGTGACACAGCCGAACATCGTCTTCATCATGGCCGACGATCTGGAAAGCGGCACCTTGCCCAACTTTCCGAACATCACCGAGCAACTGGTGCGGCAGGGCGTCTCGTTCGACCGGTTCTTCGTGACGAACTCGTGGTGCTGCCCGTCCCGGACGTCGATCCTGCGCTCCCAGTACGTCCACAGCCACGGCGTGCTCACCAACACCGCGCCCGAAGGCGGCTTCGACCGCTTCAACGCGCTCGGTTTGGAACGCTCCACGATCGGGACGTGGATGCAGCAGGCCGGATACCGCACCGCGCTCATGGGCAAGTTCCTCAACCACTACCCGGGCGCCTCGGCCCCCGAGACGTACGTGCCACCGGGCTGGAACGAGTGGGCCGTGCCCGTCCGCGAGCTGTACCAGGAGTACGGCTACCGGCTGAACGACAACGGCACCACGGTCGACTACGGCTGGGCCGAGCACGACTACCTGTCCGACGTGCTGGCCCGCAAGGCCCACGACTTCATCAGCGGCTCCACCCAGCCGTTCTTCCTGTACCTGGCCCCGATCGGGCCGCACAACCCGGCCAACCCGGCGGTGCGGCACGCGAACGACTTCGCGGGGGCCACGGCGCCGCGCACGCCGTCGTTCAACCAGCCCGACGTGAGCAAGGAGCCGCTCTGGCTGCGCTCCCTGCCGCCGATCGGGCCGGCGGGCATCGACGGGGTGGACGAGCGGTATCGCCGCAGGATGCGGTCCATGCTCGGCGTCGACGACCTCGTCGGCGAGGTGATCAACACCTTGCGGGAGACGGGCAAGCTCGACGACACCTACATCTTCTTCACCTCCGACAACGGCTTCCATCTCGGCACGCACCGCCTCAAGCAGGGCAAGACCACGCCGTTCGAGGAGTCCATCAAGATCCCGCTCGTGGTGCGGGGGCCGGGGATCGAGCCGGGCTCCCAGGTCAACGAGATGGGCGCGACGGTGGACCTGGCGCCGACCTTCGCCGAGCTCGGCGGGGCGCAGACACCGGCGTTCGTCGAGGGGCGGTCGCTGGCGCCGCTGCTGAAGGGCGAGCATCCGCAGTACTGGCGCAAGAACGTGCTGCTGGAGTTCTACCGCCCGACCAAGAAGTCGTCCGCCCGCCAGACCCCGGTGCCGGCGTACCAGGCGTTGCGCACCGCGAACTACACCTACGTCCGGTACGACACCGGCGAGATGCAGCTCTACGACCTCGCGAGCGACCCCTACGAGCTGCACAACCTCGCCGCCCAGGCCGACCCCGACCTGCTGCTGAACCTGCAGAGCAGGATGATGTCGTTGCACGAGTGCTCAGGGGAGACCTGCCGGATCGCCGACCTGCGCGAATGACCCGTGCCGGCCCCCGGTTCAGGCCGCTGAGCAGGAACCGGGGGCGGGCAGGCGGCCCGAGCGGAACGCGTTCGGCGGCACCCCCATGACCTCGTGGAACTCGGCCGTCATGTGCGACTGGTCGTAGTAGCCCGTGTCGGCGGCCAGCGACGCGGAGCCCTCGCGGCAGACCCTGGCCAGCACGCCGCGCACCCGGTGGATGCGGGCGAACCGCTTGGGCGACACGCCGACGCCGGCGGAGAACAGGTTGCGCAGGTGACGCTCGCTGACGCCGAGCTCCCTGGCGACGTCCGTCACCCGCTCGGACTCCCGCGACAGCAGCGCGGCCGCCGTGTCGAGCAGCTGCCCGCGCGCCAGCTCCGCGGGCCGCCGCTCGGCCAGGCGGCGGCTCAGCGCCGCCTGCATGCGGCCGGCCACCCGCTCCCGCCAGACTCCAGGCCCGCTGGAGGCCACCAGCTCGGTCAGCTCGCCGGCCAGCAGGTCGGCCTGCGCCCCCCACAGCTCGCGCAACGGGACGATCCGGTCGACGAGCTCGCTCATCGGCAGCCCGAGCAGCGGCCGGGCCCGACCGGGGCTCAGCCGCAGGGTGACGCAGTGCGGCACGTTCTTGGGCGTCAGGTACGAGGCGCGCGTGCGCGGACCCAGCACGAACAGCTCGCCCGTCCCGTCGGCGACCGTGCGGAAGGCCACCGTGGCGGCGGTGTCGGGCTCCCGCACGTGAACTGTCAGGTCGCGGAGCCCGCCCACGGTGGGCGGCACGGTGGGCAGCGGCGCAGTGCTCATGGTGCCGATTCTTCCTATAACCGGCGAGGAGTGCGCTGGCAGCCTGCTTCTATGATCCTGATCACCGGTGCCACGGGCACCATAGGCAGCGAAGTCGTCCGTCTTCTGCTGGAGCGCGGCGAGCCCGTCCGTTCGCTGACACGCGACCCCGCGCGGGCCGCGGGCGGCGAGGTCGTGCGGGCGGACTTCGACGACCCCGAGTCGCTGAGAGCGGCCTTCGACGGCGTGTCCACCGCCTTCCTGGCGACGGCCTTCGGGCCCCGGCTCAAGGAGCACGACCTGGCCATGGTCGAGGCGGCCAGGTTGGCGGGCGTCAAGAAGGTGGTGAAGCTCTCGGCCATCGGCACGGGCGACACGGAGGACCCGGCGGACATCAGAGCCTGGCACCTGGCGGGGGAGCGGGCCATCCAGGAGAGCGGGATGGCCTGGACGATGCTCCGCCCGGCCGGCTTCGCCTCCAACGCGCTGGCCTGGGCCGAGGCGGTCAGGTCGGGCGGCCAGGTGCCCAACTTCACCGGCGACGGCGCGCAGGGCGTCGTGGACCCGCGTGACGTGGCGGCCGTCGCAGCCGAGATCCTCACTGGGGCCCTCACCGGCACCGCGCACGAGTCGCGCGCGTACGCGCTCACCGGGCCCGAACTGCTGAGCGTCCCCGGCCAGGTGGCCGTCGTCGCCAGGACGGTCGGGCGCCCGGTGGAGACGCTGGCGGTCTCCATCGAGGACGCCGCGGCGGGGATGCGCCGGTCGGGCGCCGGCGAGGACCTGGTCGCCGCGGTCGTCGCCGGCTGGACCATGCTCAGGGACGAGGGCTACCCCGTCCTCACCGACACCGTCCAGGCCGTCCTGGGTCGCCCGGCGACCAGCTTCGAGTCCTGGGTTCAGGACCACCGGGCCGCCTTCACGGAGTGACGCGCCCACCGGGCCATCCTTCTCGGCGCGTCACGGAGTGTCGCCGAAGAGTGCCGGGTAGGCGTGTGACAGGTGGTCGGCGACCGCTCGGGTGGCCTCGTCGGGGTCGCCCGAGCGGATGGCGGTGAGGATGTGGTGGTGGTCGGCGTGCAGGAGCGACGGGTCGCCCAGGCGTTCCACCGCCTCGACCGCGTATCGGCGCATCGAGTCGCGCAGCGAGCGCATGATGGCCGCGATCAGCCGGTTGCCCGAGGCGTCGGCGATCGCGCAGTGGAAGGCCGTGTCGTGCTCGACGAACTCCTCGGCGGACGCCGCGGCCTCCATGCCCGCCAGCGCGTCCACCAGCGCGGAGGTGTCGGCGCGGGTGGCGGCGGCGCGCGCGGCCGACCAGCGCTCGAGCATCAGGCGCGTCTCGATGACCTCGCGCAGCTCCAGGGTGGCCAGGCCGAGGTGGAGCCTGAGCAGGTCCGTGAGGGCGGTGTCGGGCCGGGACGTGAGGATCGCTCCGGCGTCGGGCCCCCGGCCGACCTGGGAGGAGAGCACGCCGAGCGTCTCCAGGACGCGCAGCGCCTCGCGGACCGAGCTCCGGCCGACGCCGAGCTGCTCGGCGAGCTGGCGTTCGGCGGGGAGACGGTCGCCGACCGTGAGCCCGTCGTCGATGATGCGCCGCTCGATCTGGGCGAGCACGTCCTCGAACGTGCGGGTCTTTTTTACGGTCAACGGGGGTCCCCCTCGGCGGGCCTCGTTCGGTATGGTCAGACCATACAGTGGTCAGACCATACTTCGGAAGGAGAGCCGTGCGCATCGCCCTGTTCATCACGTGCGTGAACGACACGCTCTTCCCCGGCACGGGCAAGGCCGTCGTGTCGCTCCTGCGCAGGCTCGGCTGCGAGGTGGACTTCCCCGCCGCCCAGACGTGCTGCGGCCAGATGCACGTCAACACCGGCTATCGGGAGGAGGGCGTGCGGCTCGCGCGGCACTTCACCGAGGTGTTCGCCGGGTACGACGCGGTGGTGGCGCCGTCGGGGTCGTGCGCCGCGATGGTGCGCGAGCAGTACCCCAAACTGGTGCGGAAGGGCAGCAGGGGAGCGGCGGCCATCGCGGAGGTCGCGCCCAGGGTGTACGAGCTGTCCGAGTTCCTGATTGACGTCCTGAAAGTCGAGGACGTAGGCGCATTTTTCCCGCACCGGGTGACATATCACCCGACGTGTCACTCCCTTCGCGGCCTGCACCTCGGCGACCGCCCCACCAGGCTGCTCCAGCACGTGCGCGGCCTCGACCTGGTCCCCCTGCCCGCGGCCGAGGAGTGCTGCGGCTTCGGCGGCACGTTCGCGGTGAAGAACCCGGCCGTCTCGGCCGCGATGGGGGTGGACAAGGTCCGCAACATCCTCGACACCGGAGCCGAGGTGCTCTGCGCGGCCGACAACTCGTGTCTGATGCACATCGGCGGCACCCTGAACCGGCAGCGGGCCGGAGTGCGGATCATGCATCTCGCGGAGATCCTCGCGGCCACGGAGGAGGCCCAATGAGCGCCACTTTTCTCGGCATGCCCGGAAATTTCCCGAAGAATGCGGCTCAGGCCGTCCAGGACTCTCAGCTCCGCTACAACCTCAGGAAAGCCACCCACACCATCCGCGACAAGCGGCTCAAGGCGGTCGCCGAGCTGCCCGACTGGGAGGAACTCCGCGCGGCGGGCAAGGCGATCAAGGATCACACGCTCCGCCACCTCGACCGCTACCTGGTCCAGCTGGAAGAGGCGGTCACCAGGGCGGGCGGCCACGTCCACTGGGCCCGCGACGCCGCCGAGGCCAACCGCATCGTGTCGGACCTGGTCAAGGCGACGGGCGAGACCGAGGTGGTCAAGGTCAAGTCGATGGCCACCCAGGAGATCGGCCTCAACGAAGCGCTGGCCGCGCAGGGCATCACGGCCTACGAGACCGACCTGGCCGAGCTGATCGTGCAACTCGGCGACGACTTCCCGTCGCACTTCCTGGTTCCCGCGATCCACCGCAACCGCTCGGAGATCCGCGAGATCTTCAACACCAAGATGGCCGAGTGGGGCCGTCCCGCGCCCGCGAACCTGACCGACGAGCCCGCCGCGCTGGCCGAGGCGGCCCGGCTGCACCTGCGGGAACGCTTCCTCAAGAGCAAGGTCGCGATCTCCGGCGGCAACTTCATGGTCGCCGAGACGGGCACCCTGGTGGTGCTGGAGTCCGAGGGCAACGGCCGGATGTGCCTGACCCTGCCCCGGACCCTCATCAGCGTGGTCGGCATCGAGAAGCTGCTCCCGACCTGGCGGGATCTGGAGGTGTTCCTCCAACTGCTGCCGCGCAGCTCGACGGCCGAGCGGATGAACCCCTACACAAGCACGTGGACGGGCTCGGTCGAGGGCCAGGACTTCCACCTGGTACTGCTCGACAACGGCCGCACACAGGTGCTGGCCGACGAGGTCGGCCGCCAGGCGCTGCGCTGCATCCGCTGCTCGGCCTGCCTGAACGTGTGCCCGGTCTACGAGCGCGCGGGCGGCCACGCCTACGGCTCCGTCTACCCCGGCCCGATCGGCGCCATCCTGACACCGCTGCTCAGAGGCATGTCGTCGGAGCTGGACGCGTCGCTGCCGTACGCCTCCAGCCTGTGCGGCGCCTGCTTCGAAGCCTGCCCGGTGGCCATCGACATCCCCGAGGTCCTGGTGGACCTGCGGGCGAAGGCGCCGCACAAGCCCGCCGAGCGCGCGGGCATGCGCGTCGCGGGCTGGGTGCTCAACGACAGCGTGCGGCTGGAGAAGGCGCAGCGCCTGGCCATCCGCTTCCGCAAGCTGGTGCCGAAGCGGCTGCCGGGCCCGCTGTCGGCCTGGACCGACACCCGAGACCTGCCTGACATCCCAGAAGAATCGTTCAGAGACTGGTGGGAGCGGAATGAGCGCGCGTGAGGAGATCCTGGCCGCGGTCAGGCGAGCCGTCCAGGGGGCGCCCGAGGTGGAGATCACCCGCGGCTACCGGACGAGCCGGCCGGCCGAGGACGTGGTCGGGCTGTTCGCCGAGCGGGTCGGCGACTACCGGGCGGTCGTGCACGTCACGCCGGCGGCGCAGGTGCCCGCCAAGGTCGCCGAGCTGGTGGGCGGACGGGCGATGATCGTCCCTGACGGACTGCCGCCCGAGTGGGCGCGGGCGGCGGGCGGCGCCGAACCCGAACTGGGCGCCGCCGACGGCGTGCTGACCGGCTGCGCGGTGGCGATCGCGGAGACGGGCACGATCGTCCTGGACTCGGGCCCCGGCCAGGGCAGCAGGGCCCAGACCCTGGTGCCCGACTACCACCTGTGCGTGGTGCGGGCCGACCAGATCGTGGCCGGCGTGCCGGAGGCGGTCGCCAGGCTCGACCCGTCCAGGCCGCTCACCTGGATCAGCGGGCCGTCGGCCACCAGCGACATCGAGCTGAACCGGGTCGAGGGGGTGCACGGCCCCAGGACGCTGGAGGTGATCGTCAGCACCTGATGACGGCGGCCACCTCCGCGACCTCCTCGGTGAACCAGAGCTCGGCGTCGGTCATCGCGGCGGCCCTGGCGAGAGCCGAGTCGGAGCGCTCCATGACCGGCCGCTCGACGCCCCACCGGCGCAGCTCGTCGGCGTCGGTGGAGAGCTGGGTGCCGCCCTCCCCGACCCATACCGGGCCGGGCAGCTCGCCGGGCAGGAGCAGCGCGTGCGCCCTGCCCTCGCGCAGGGCGCGCCCGACCTGCGGAAGTCCGACGGGGCCCGCGGCCTCGCGGTGGCGGTTGAGCAGCTCGTCGCGCCTGCGGTCGAGCCAGCCGTCGAGCGCGGTCTCGACGTCCCGCTCGAACTGGTCGTGGTCGGCGCTGATGTCGTGTTCGACCATCAGCACCCGATCGGCGGACTTCGTCCCGAGATGGTCGAAGAGCAGCGAGCGGGACTTGGGGTCGCCCGCCACGATGACGAGTTCGGCGCCGATCCTGCGGACCTGCTCGTCGATCTCGTGCGCGACGGCCGCCGCGCTGCCCTCCCAGGTCTCGTCCACGCCGCGCTCGTAGCGCCTTCGCGACCAGCCGCCCTGCGCCGTCTTCTGCAACGGCCACGGGACCGCCTGCACGGTGGCCGTGCGCGGCGAGCCGCCGCCGAAGACGGCCAGCTCGGCGCCCGCCTGGTCCGCGACGACCCGCAGGTGCGGGACGTTCTCTCCGCGTCCCATCAGCATGGGTGTGACGTGCGGCAGCGGCGACCATCTGGCGAGCGCGGCGGGCGGGTCGGCCAGGGTCTCGGTCAGCACCACGTCCCCGTGGGTGGTGAACAGCACGCGGCCCGGCTCGGCCCGCAGCGCCTGGTGGTCAAGGGTTTCCAGCGTGTCGGCGTCGGCCTGCCCGAGCTGGTCACGCAGGCTGCGCCAGCGTGCCTCCCGCTCCGGCCCGGTGAGCGCACCCAGGTAGACGGACGCGTACGGCCCGCGGCGCTCGTAGAGCGGACGGATGAAGTCGAGCCGCACCGATCACCACCTCCGCCTCTCCAGCCCCAGGCCGAGGGCCTCGGCCACCTCCGCCACGCTGGCATACCGGCGCTCTGGCAGGGAGCGGACCAGGTCGGCGATCTCGTCAGGCGCTCGCACGCCCTCCACATGTTCGGCCAGATCGTGCTGAGAAGCGGGAAACTCGCGGTCGCTCAGCCACTTCGCGAGGTCGCCGCGGAGATCGATGCCCTCGCGAGCCATGTCTTCCTTCTCGCGCTTCTGCTGCTCGTCGACGCGGCGGCCGTGCTTGGCGCTTCCTCGTTCCATACTCCACTCACTCCTCTCGAAATCGCACCTACCCCCGCTTTTGTTGGCAAACGTCCCGTGTGTAGCCTGCCGAACGTGTCCGACCCTGCCGTGAATATCACCACCGAACGGCTGACGCTGCGGCCGTTCAGCACGCGCGACGCCGACCGGGTCCGGTCCATCGTCCGATCGGGCGTCCAGTTCCTGCCCCCTGGCACACCTGCGCAGGTGTCCGGCGTCGACCAGTGGCTCGCGAACGGCGTGCACGACCTGCAACGCTCGGGGCAGGGCGTCCACCTGGCGATGGCGGACGCCGACGACCGCGTCGTGGGAGCCATCAGCCTGTTCAAGACGTCCTGGACCGCCGGCACGACCGAGGTCGGCTACGGCGTGCACCCCATGTACCGCGGACGCGGCTACGCCCCCGAGGCGGTACGCGGGCTCACCGGCTGGGTGTTCGCCACCACCCAGCTGCGCAGGGTCGACCTGACGGCCAACCTGGACAACGTCTCGTCGCTCCGCGTCGCGCAGAAGGCGGGCTTCACCTGGGAAGGCGTCCTGCGGCAGGCGGCGATGGAGGACGACGGGCCGCACGACCTGGTCCTCTTCGGCCTGCTGCGCTCCGACAGCCCGCTGCCGTCCCCGATCCTGCCGCGGACCGAGCTGCGCACCCCCAGGCTGCTGCTCAGGCCGCCGACCGAGGCCGACGTCCCGGACCTCGCCGCCACCGCGGCCGACCCGCTCACCCAGGCCATGACCGGGGTGCCGCGCGACTACGGCGAGGGACACGCGCGGGCGTTCCTCGCCATCTCCGAACGGACGCGGTCGCGAGGCCACGGAGTGGCCTTCACGGTCGTGGAGTCGGCGAGCGGCCGCTTCGTGGCCAACGTCGACCTCAGGGACGCCGACTGGACGCACCGGACGGCCGAGGTCGGCTACATGACCGCGCCGTGGGCCCGCGGCAACGGGTACGCGGGCGAGGCGGTGCTGGCCATCGCGCGCTGGCTGTTCGACAAGCACGGCTTCGCCCGGCTCCAGCTCCGGGCCGCGGTGACGAACCCGGCCTCGCAGCGGGTGGCGGAGAAGGCCGGGTTCGTCCGCGAAGGCGTGGCCCGTAACGCGCTGCAGGGCGAGGACCTGGTGGTCTACAGCCTGACCCCGTCCGACCTCGACTGAGCGGCACCCAGGGCCCGCTTCCAGGGCGGGGGCACGCCGCAGTGGCCTTCGCACCCCTTGGTGAAACACCTCGGCAGCCGTCACCCTTGAGGGTGAGGTGGTGAGGGCATGATCACAGTGGTCGGCTGGGACGGATCGGAGCTTTCGACCAGGGCGGTGAGCCGGCTGCACGAGGCCGCGCTCGTCGTCGGCCCCCAGCCGCTCCTCGCCCAGCTCGGCCTCGCCGCCCCCACGGCGGCCGGCGACGAGCTGCTCGACACCCTCGACCACCATCTGGAACACGGCGAAGGCCCGGTCGTGGTGGTCACGGAGGGCGATCCCGGGTTCTTCGGCGTGGTGCGCACCCTCCGCGACCACGGCCTCGCCCCGGACGTCCTGCCCGCCACCTCGCTCGTCACCCGCGCCTTCGCCCGCGCCGGGCTGAACTGGGAGGACGCGCTCGTCGTCGCCCCGGCCGGGGCTCACCAGCTCGCCCGCGTGGTCAACGCCTGCCGGGCGCACCCCAAGGTGGCGCTGCTGGTCGCGCCGGGCGCCGGGCCCGCCGAGGTCGCCAGGGAGCTGGCCCCGACCACGCCGCGCGCGCTGATCGTCTGCGAGGACCTCGGCGGCCCCGACGAGCGCGTCACGCACAGCCGGATGGGCGAGGCGACCACCAGGCCGTGGAAGGACCCCCAAGTGGTGCTCGTCGTCGACCCGCTGCACCGGGGCGGCGAGCGGGGCTGGCTGGCCGGCGCGCAGCCGGGGCCCGCCGAGTGGGCGCTGCCGTTCCCCGACGCCGTGCTGCCCGCCGAGGTCAGGGCGTACGTCCTGGCCAAGCTCGGGCCCCGGCTCGGCGACCTGGTCTGGGACGTCGGAGCGGGCGGCGGTGAGATCGCCGTCGAGTGCGCCAGGCTCGGCGCGGCCGTCATGGCGGTCGAGCGCGACGACGAGGCGTGCGCCAGGCTGCGGGCCAGAGTCCTGGAGCACGGCGTGAAGGTCGCGCTGACCCGCGGGCAGGCCCCGCCCGCGCTGGAGCCGCTGCCCGACCCCGACGCCGTGTTCGTCGGCGGCGGCGGGCTCGACGTCATCGCGGCCTGCGCCACGCGCCGCCCGCGTACGCTGGTGTGCGTCCTTCGAACGGTCGAACAGGTCCCTGTGGTGCTCGACCTGCTGCGCGAGCACGGCTATCGTGCGGAGGGCACCCAGATCCTGGCCTCCGAACTCACCTTCCAGCCTGCTGGATCACACACCCTGACCTCGGCAGACCCCGTCCTCGTCGTGCACGCCACCCCCGTGCACAAGCGGTGACCTGTCGCCTACGGGCACGCATCGGTTATCCTCGCGTGTCTTGTCTCAACCCACGGAGAATCCCTCAATGAAGCCGCCGCTCCTGCTCGTCGGGCATGGCTCGAACGATGACGCCGACCCCGCGGAGTTCGGCAGGTTCGTCCACAGGCTCCGCTGCCGCCTCGACCAGACGGCCGCCGACGTGTCCGGTGGCTACCTCTCGCGAGCCACGCCGCGGCTCAGCGACTCCGTGGCCTCCCTGGTGGCCCGCGGGCACCACCGCCTGGTGGCGCTGCCGCTCAGCCTCAGCAGGCTCGACCAGGAACTGCCCGCCGCGCTGGCGCTGGAGCAGGAGCGGCACCCCACCCTCATGTACGACTACGGCCGCCCGCTCGGCCCCGACCCGCGGGTTCTCGCGCTGCTGGCGGAGCGGCTGAACGACGCCGCCACCGAGATGACCAGGCCGCGCCCGCTCGAACTGGTGGGCGCCAGGCCTCGGCTGCGGGCCGTCGACTCGCTGCCCGCCGAAGACACGCCGGCGCACGTCGAACCGCAGGAGACCGCGGTGGTCCTGGTGGGCGAGGGCTCGACCGACCCCTCGGCCAACGCCGAGATCCACCGGGTGTCGCGGCTGTTCTGGGAGACGCACGCCTACGACTTCATGACCGTCGAGACCGCGTTCGTCTCCGTCACCCCGCCCGGCGTGCCCGGCGGGCTCGAACGCTGCCGCCGGCTCGGCGCCAAGCGCGTGATCGTCGTGCCGTACCTGCTGTTCGCGGGCGGCATGCTGGAGCGCGTCTGGGCCCAGGCGCTGGCGTACGGCGCGGGCCACCCCGAACTCGACATCCGCTGCGCCGAGGTGATCGGCGACTGCGAGACCCTGGCCGATGTCGTGATCGACCGCTACGAGGAAGCGTTGCTGCAACTGGTCCCCTGAAGCCCGTCCACTGGAGGTCTGCCGTGCTGGCCGAGACGCTCACCGCGATCCGTCCCGCCGATCCCCGCGTTCTCGCCGACGCCCGCGCCCACCAGGACCGGCTGACCAAGCCGCGCGGCTCGCTCGGCGTGCTGGAGGAGGTCGCCGTACGGCTCGCGGGCGCGGCGGGGGTGACCCCGCCGCCCATGCCCGCGCCGGCCGCGCTCGCCATCTTCGCCGCCGACCACGGCGTGCACGCCCAGGGCGTCACCCCGTGGCCGCAGGAGGTCACCGTGCAGATGGTGGCCAACTTCCTGTCGGGCGGCGCGGTGGCCAACGCGTTCGCGGCCCAGGTCGGTGCCTCCGTCACGGTCGTGGACGTCGGGGTGGCCGCCGACCTCGCGCCCGCGCCCGGCCTGCTCGACAGGAAGATCGCGCGCGGCACCGCCGACCTGTCCGCGGGCCCCGCGATGACGGTCGACCAGGCCGTCCAGGCGATGGAGGCCGGCATCGCGGTGGCAGGCGATCTGGTGGCGGGCGGCGCGCGCTGCCTGATCACCGGCGACATGGGCATCTCCAACACCACCGCCTCCGCCGCGCTCGTCTCCACCTTCACCGGCCTCGACCCGGAGCCGGCGACGGGCAGGGGCACCGGCATCGACGACGAGACCCACGCGCACAAGGTCGCGATCGTCCGTCAGGCGCTCGCGGTGAACGGCCTGCCGCCCGTCGGCTCCCAGCCCAGCGACGCGCTGCGCGCCCTCGCCGCCGTCGGCGGGTTCGAGCACGCCGCCATCGCGGGCTTCATCCTCGGCGGCGCGGCGGCCAGGGTGCCCGTGATCCTCGACGGGGTCATCGCCGGGTCCGCCGCGCTCGTGGCGGCCGCCCTGGAACCGGCCGTCGTGGACCACTGCGTGGCCGGGCACCGCTCGGCCGAGCCCGGCCACACCGCCGCGCTGGACAGGCTCGCCCTGCCCCCGCTGGTGGACCTGGGGATGCGGCTGGGCGAGGGCACGGGCGGGCTGCTGGCGTACCCTCTGGTCTGCGCCGCCGTACGCGTCATGCACGACGTTGCCACGTTCGACGCGGCAGGGGTGACGGACAAACCCGTGTGACATCCGCGGCCTTGACGGCCGTCGGCTCGCGCGCAGCGAGCCTCGTGTAAGACCCGGTAGGTTAGCGTCCTAACAGCACTACCCTCGCGAACGGGAGATTCCCCACGATGGGCCCCTACCTCCTCGGCCTGCGGCTTTCCGGCCGCCGGGTCCTCGTCGTAGGCGGCGGCCGGGTCGCGCAACGGAGGGTTCCCGCGCTGCTGGAGGCCGGTGCGCTGGTCACCCTGGTGTCACCCGCCGTCACCCCGGCCCTCGACGACCTGATCGCCATGGGCCGGATCGAATGGCGGGCCCGGCCGTATGAGGTCGGCGACTGCGACGGCGCCTGGCTCGTTCAGGCTTGCACCGACGACAGGTCCGTCAACAGCGCGGTCGCCGCCGAGGCCGAGGCCGAGCGGATCTGGTGCGTGCGCGCCGACGACCGCGACTCCTCCGCCGCCTGGACCCCCGCCTCCGGGCGGGTCGGCGAGATCAGCGTGGGCATCACCGCCGGAGGCGACCCGCGCAGGGCGGCCGGCATCAGGGACGCCGTGGTGAGCGCGCTGCGCGACGGCACCGTCGACGCCCGACGCAACCGGGCCAAGCCGGTCGGTGTCGCGCTGGTGGGCGGCGGTCCCGGCGACCCGGGGCTGATCACCGTCCGCGGGCGGCAGCTCCTCGCCCAGGCCGACGTGGTGGTGGCCGACCGGCTCGCGCCACGCTCCCTGCTCGACGAACTGGCCCCGGACGTCGAGCTGATCGACGCGGCCAAGGTTCCCTACGGCCGGGCGCTGCCACAGGAGACGATCAACGAGCTGCTCGTCGACCGGGCCAGGCAGGGCAAGTTCGTGGTCAGGCTCAAGGGCGGCGACCCGTTCGTGTTCGGACGCGGCGGCGAGGAGATGATCGCCTGTGCCCGCGCCGGGATTCCGGTGCTGGTCGTGCCGGGGATCACCAGCGCCGTCGCGGTGCCGGCGGCGGCCGGGGTGCCCGTGACGCATCGGGGAGTAAGCCAGGAATTCCACGTCATATCCGTACACGTGGCGCCGGATGATCCGAAGTCGACCGTCGACTGGCCCGGGCTCGCTCGTTCCGAGGGCACCCTGGTGCTCATGATGGCCGTCGAACGGCTGGCGAAGGTGGCCGAAACCCTCCTTCGCGACGGTCGTTCCCCGGAGACTCCCGTAATGGTGGTACAGGACGGTACCCTTCCGACCCAGCGGGCGGTTATCGCTCCACTTTCCACCGTGGCCGACCGCGTGTCCGCGGCCGGGATACGGCCACCGGCGATCGTGGTCGTCGGCGACGTCGTGAGGGTCGGCCAGGAGGTCGAGATGGTTCGAGCGGAGCGCTTGCCGTGAACACGGCCGACGGGCGGCAGGAGTCGCCAGGGGAGCAGACGTGGAGCTTCCGTGCGATCACGGAGGAGGACGACGGCGGCCTGTCTGAGGAGGTCGCCGCCGTCGAGGACGCCGTGCCCGCGGACGTCCCCGAAGAAGGGGAGACCGGCGTCGCGGACTCTTCGGACTCCGCGGACTCCGCGGACGTCTCCGATTCTTCGGACGCCCCGGACTTCTTGGAAGAGGAGGCCGAGTCGGCGGGTGGCGAGGAGCTGCCGCCCGAGGTCGTCGAGGCGCTGACCTCGGCGCTCAACGCGCTCCGCGAGAGCGTCTCCGAGCTGCGGTTCTCCCTCGACCTGCCCGGCGTCGAGGAGGCCAGGCGGACCCGCGCCGACCTGCTCGCGCAGCTCCAGAACTACGTGCTGCCCCGCGTCCGGACGAGCACCGCGCCCGCGCTCATCGTGGTCGCCGGCTCCACCGGCGCGGGCAAGTCCACGCTGGTCAACTCGCTGGCCGAGAAGAA
This sequence comes from Nonomuraea sp. NPDC005983, assembly GCF_040614375.1. Classification (NCBI taxonomy): domain Bacteria; kingdom Bacillati; phylum Actinomycetota; class Actinomycetes; order Streptosporangiales; family Streptosporangiaceae; genus Nonomuraea; species Nonomuraea sp. NPDC005983. The sequence goes on along the minus strand of NZ_JBEXUP010000171.1, from coordinate 887 downwards.
CGTCTCGCGTACCGGCGTGCGGCGGCCCACCACCGGCACGCCGCTGCTCGCCTGCCATCCGGAGGACCAGCAGTGGTTCGCCGAAGGCGACCTGCTCAGCGACCTCCGACGGCTGGAGCAGCTCAGCCCCGAGGCCGGGCCGGGCGACCTGGTCGTGGTCCCCACCGAGAAGCTGCCGGAGGGCGTCGCGCTGCTCGACACCCCCGACATCGACTCCGTCGTCGAGCAGCACCACGAGATCGCCCATCGCATGCTCGACGCGGCCGACCTGTGGATCTTCGTAACCACCGCCGCCCGCTACGCAGACGCGCCCGCCTGGAGCCTGCTCAGGCTGGCCAAGGAGCGCGGGGTCCGGCTCGCCATCGTGCTGTCGAGGGTGCAGCCCAGGTCCCGCGAGGTGGTGCTGAAGCACTTCGTCCGGATGCTCACCGAATACGGGCTGGGCGAGGTCGACCGGTTCGTCATCCACGAGTCGAAGGTGACCGACGGCAGGCTGCCCGACAACGAGGTGACCGATCTGCGGCTCTGGCTCGCCGAGCTGTCGGTCGACGGCAAGCGGCGGGCACAGGCCGTCAACGAGACGCTGAACGGCGTGCTCAACAGCTTCCGCACCCGCGTGCCCGCGCTCGCCCGCCACCTGGAGAGCCAGGTGGCCTTCCGCGCGGACCTGCGCGGCGACGTGGAAGCCGCCTACTTCAGCGCGCTCGGCGAGATCGACAAGGCGTTCAGGGGCGGCTCGCTGATCCACGGCGAGGTGCTCGCCCGCTGGCAGGACTTCGCCGGGTCCGGCGACCTCATCCGCACGATCCGGCTGCGCAGGCGCGGCAGGGCCGCCGGGCAGGCGCCGGAGCGCGTCACCGCGTTCAGGACGGCGCTGCGCACCGGTC
>NZ_JBEXUP010000170.1:0-17890 GCF_040614375.1 Nonomuraea sp. NPDC005983 | reverse complement strand
CCGCCGCCGTCCTGGCGCGCCTGGCCGGCGACATCGACCAGGTTGCCCTCCGTGCCGTCCGGCAAGCGGCGCGGGTGGCGGCCGACGGGCCAGGCGTCCTGCCCGCTGCCTCGGCGCCGCTGTTGGACATCACCGCCGAGCAGCACGCCGCCTGGCCGGTACGGCTGTTCGCGAGCTGACCAGCGCTCACTTCCACAACGGCATCTGGAGGCCACCATGCACCTGCACCATCCCGACACCCTGCCCTGCGGAGGTGGCGCCCCCTACGGGTCCGCCGCTACGACAAGCGAGGGGCGGCGCGCCTTGCGCATCGGCCTGGGCGGCCCCGTGGGCTCCGGCAAGACCGCCACCGTCGCCGCTCTGTGCCGGCAGCTGCGCGACAGCCTGTCCCTGGCGGTGGTCACCAACGACATCTACACCCGCGAGGACGCAGAGGCCCTGCTCCGCCAGGCCGTCCTGCCACCCGAGCGGATCATCGGCGTCGAGACCGGCGCCTGCCCGCACACCGCCATCCGCGACGACATCTCCGCCAACCTCGAAGCCGTCGAAGACCTCCAGGCCCGGATCACCCCGCTGGACCTCATCCTGATCGAATCCGGCGGCGACAACCTCACCGCCACCTTCTCCCGGGGCCTGGTCGATCACCAGATCTTCCTCATCGACGTCGCCGGCGGCGACGACATCCCACGCAAGGGCGGCCCAGGACTGACCACCGCCGACCTGCTCGTCATCAACAAGACCGACCTGGCTCCTTACGTCGGCGCCGACCTGCAGGCCATGGAGCGCGATGCCAAGGCCGCCCGGGGCACCCGCCCCGTCGTCCTCGCCAGCATCCGGGCCGACGACGGCATCCGGCCCGTCGCCGACTGGGTCACCCGCCGCGTCGCCGAGTGGGCTGCGGCACGGGTATGACGGCCCTCGTCCAGGGCCCCGTCCACGCCATGGCTCAGGCCGGCACTCCGGCCGGCGCCACCGCCTCACCCGGCCCTCATCCGCCCCGATCCCACAGCCTGCACGCCACCGCCCGCATCACCGCTGTCGCCGATGCCGGAGCCACCCGCTGCACCGTCCTGCACGGCGACGGCCCCTTCGACCCGCGGCGGCTACGGCCGCGCGGCGGCCGGGCCCGCGTGTGCGTCCTGGGTGCCATGAGCGCCCCGCACAACGGCGACCGGCTGCGCATCGAGGTCGTCGTCGGCCCCGGCGCCGACCTGGAGATCATCACCGCCGCGGCCACCATCGCCCTGCCCGGCCCTACCCCCGCCCCCGCCACCTGGGACCTGATCATCTCCGTGGCGGACGACGCCTGCCTGCATTGGCTGCCAGAACCACTCATCAGTACCGCAGGCAGCGATCTGCTCCAGAGCACTCACATCGACCTGGCCCCCAGCGCCCGCCTTCTGCTCACCGAGCGGCAGATCCTCGGCCGCGCCCACGAACCGCCAGGCAACCTGACCAGCCGACTCACCCTCCGCCGCGACGGGCACACGCTTTTGGACCAGCAGACCGACTACGGGCCCAGCGCACCCTGCTGGGACGGCCCCGCCGTCCTGGCCGGCTACCGCATCATCGGCCAGGCCCTCCTCATCGACCCGGAACTCGACGATTCGATGCCCCACACCCAGATCCTCAGCGACAGCCCCGACAACGGGCACGCCGTCGTCACCGCGCTCCCCGGCCCCGGCCGGCTCTTGACCGCCGTCGCCCCTGACGCGCGCGTCCTGCACCGCCACCTTCACACCGTGCTGCGTCGGTATGTGTGAGGCGGCTTGCGGTGGGGGACACGGTGCTATCGCCATAGTGCACGCCCGCCGTCCTGTGCCGAACGTGCCTGTGTGGGCGCCTGTGGCCCTTGCGAGGCTGGTTGGCATCCACGGTGGTTGTGGTCCGGAGAGGTCTAGCTCGAGACGCCGCCGTCCACCGGGATGACCGTGCCCGTCAGGTAGGCGCCGGCGCGTGAGGCCAGGTAGATCGCCGCCCCGGCCATGTCGTCGGGGCGGCCGATCCGGCCCAGGGGGACGCCGGCGGCGATGGCCTCGCGGGTGGCGGGGTCGTCCAGGGCGAACGCCGTCATCTTCGAGTCGAACGGCCCCGGCGCGATGGCGTTGACCGTGATGTGCTCGCGCGCCAGCTGCCTGGCCAGATGCCGGGTGAGCATGTGCACCCCGGCCTTCGCGGCCGAGTACGCGTAGTTCTCCATGGGCGGCACCCTGATCCCGTCGATGGACCCGATGTTGATCACTCGTGCGGGGTCGTCGGCGCTGGCGCTGGACCGCAGCTGCGGCAGGAACCGCTGGGTCAGGTAGAAGACGCCCTTGACGTTGATGTTCCAGAGCTTGTCGAAGGCGTGCTCCGGATACTCCTCCAGCGGCGCTCCCCACGTGGCGCCGGCGTTGTTCACGAGGACGTCCAGCGGCCCGTCCACGGCGGACACCAGCGTGGCCACTCCCTCGGACGTCGACAGGTCGGCAGGCACGGCGACGCACCCAAGTTCGGCAGCGGTCTTCTCGACCTCGGCCGTCTTCCGTGCGGAGATGTAGACCGACGCCCCGGCCTCGACGAACCCGGCCGCGATCATGCGCCCGATGCCCCGCGACCCGCCGGTGACGACGACCGTCTTGCCTTCCACCGAGAACAGACTCATGTCGAGAGCATGTCATACCAACCGGTCGGTCCCAAGCGGCGTCAGGGTCCGTCCCGGCGGCCCGCTCGGGCTGCCGCCCATGATCGTCAGGACGCGTTCGGGACCGCGCGCGGCGGCGGGGGTCGGGAACCCGCCCGGCCGACTCACACCCCCGGCAGGCGGCCGTTGCGGAAGAGGTCGACGAAGCGTTGATGGTCCTCGCGGGCCTGCGCCCCGTACCGGTGCGCGAAGTCGACGAGCATCGCGACGAATCCCGGCCTGTCGCCGTTGACCACCGCCACGATCGACTCCTCCGTCGAGAAGTCCACCAGGTCGTGGCTGGACTCGTCGTCGGCGACCGAGTGCATGCGGGCCACGGCCCGCCCCAGGTCCCGCATGATGGCCCGCACCTCGGCGGGCTCGTTGACGTCGTCCCAGCCCAGGTCGGCCGAGTACGGCGAGACCTCCGCGACGAGCTGCCCCACCCCGTCGAGGGTGGTGTAGCCGAGCCAGGGGTCGGCGTACGCCTGGAGCGCCCGCTGTGACTCCGCCGTACGGTGCCCCTGGTGGTGGAAGTACTTCACCACCTTCTCGTCGGTGACGTACCGCGCCACGGCGGGCACCTGGGCCTGCTTCATGTAGAGGATGACGTCGTTCTCCAGCGCCTGCGAGCGCCCCTCCAGCAGCAGGTTGTACGACGGCAGCCCGGCCGACCCGATGCCCACGCCCTTGCGTAGCGCCACGTCCTTGATGACGTGCTCCACTGGGTTCGACTGGACGGGCAGCGTCGTCAGGTAGTCCTCGAACGCCGCGAGCACGGCGGCCCGCGTCGGCGGATCGACGGGCTCGCGGCCCTCCATGATGGCGAAGCGCCGGTCGTAGTCGTCGATCACTGTCTCGACGTCCAGCATCGCGACGCGGGTGTTGAGGCGGGCGGTCTGCAGCACGCGGTGCAGCACGCCGGAGGTGGTGTCGAGCGTCAGCGAGCCGATCGCGTCGTCCCCGCCGTGCGCGATGCCGGTCAGTTCGTCCAGGTACGCGCCGGCGAAGTCGGTGACCAGCATGCTGATCGCGTCGTCCGACAGCGCCTTGGCGTACCCGATCAGGGCCACGCTGGCCGCGAAGCGCTTGAGGTCCCAGACGTACGGGCCGACGTACGCCTCGTCGAAGTCGTTGACGTTGAACACGAGCACGCCGGAGGCGTTCATGTAGGTGCCGAAGTTCTCCGCGTGCAGGTCGCCGTGGATCCACACCCGGCTGGTCGGCGGGTCGAGGTAGGAGTCGTCGGCGAACAGGTTCGTCAGGTCGGAGTAGAAGACGCAGGCGCTGCCTCGGTAGAACGCGAACGGGGAAGCCGCCATTTTCCGAAATTTCCGCCGGAAAGCGGCGGGGTCCCGCTTGATCGACTCGCCGAACTCTGCCATCAGGACGTCGAGCAGGTAGGTGGAGCGTGTGCCCATAGTCCGGACAGTAAGACCCGGACGCGTCCGCGCCTACCCTGGTCTTTCCCTGTCAGGGGCGCCGGGCCGCTGATCGGTCTTCTCCGGGATGACGGCCTTGATACCACGTCGGCGCAGGTAAGCGCGGTTGCCGCGGGAGGAGTACGCCTGTCGCCGGCCACCGCTGCCGGGCGGGTGCGCGGGCGGCCGACGGGCAGGCGCATCTTGATACGGGACAGCACAGCGCGAAACTGCGGGCTGTCTCCCGCCTGGCCCGCAGTGAGCACGAACGACAGCGGACGGCATCGCCGATTGCTAGGAGGCGGGGGGCTGTGCAGCGGTCTTTTTTCGCGACGCGATCGCGTATCGGGTCGAGCGGGCCCACAAAATTGCTGCCGCCGCCACCAGATACGGCAGCGAGATAAGGATCGGGGTGTATTCGCCGATGGCGATGTTGGTGATAATCGCCCCGAGCATGGTCAGGACCAGGCCACCGGCCGCGACCGGAGTCAGGATCGGCAGGATCCTTGTCGCGGCTGGGATGATGAGCCCCAGCCCGCCGAGGACCTCAGCCACCCCGGCGATCTTCAGCAGCACCACAGGAATGCCTTCGTACATCGTGGTCAGCTCGGCCGCGGAGGCGGTCACCTTCGGCAGCCCCGTTGACACAAAAACGAATGCGGCCAGTCCCGAAACGATCCACACCAGTGTCTTCATAACTACACGTCGATCATGCCGCCACGTTTTCGACATGCAGGCTCGAGATTCTCCGCCGAGCTCTACCCGCCCGGCCGGCAACGGGCATCTCGCCCCAGCGCGGCCGGGGGTTCACCTCGTCGGGCACCTCGCCGGACATGTCCATGAACTCGGCCGCCATCTCCTCCTCGCGCTCGGAGCGGTAGGAGGCGGGAAGCAGCCGCAGCACGTGGCGGTAACGCTGTTCGAGCAGGGACGCGGTCACGCGGCGCCTCCGGCGGTTCTGGCCCGCAGGCGGGTGAGCGCGACGCTGGCGGTGTCGGCGAGCCGGGTGGCGTCCTCGTGGAGGGCGCGCGCCGGAGTCGGTCAGCCGGTAGTAGCGGCGCAGCCGCCCCTGCTGGCCCTCCTCGCGGTCGAGCTCGACCAGCCCTTCCGCCGCCAGCCGGTCGAGCACGCCGTACAGGGAATCAGAACATAGGCAGGATCAAGGGTGCTGACTGGAGACCGAGACCACCTCGCCCGTCATGTACGACGAGTAGTCGCTGGCCAGGAAGACGATCACGTTGGCCACCTCCCACGGTTCGGCCGAGCGGCCGAACGCCTCCTGAGCGGTCAGCTCGGCCAGCAGTTCCTCGCTGGTCACTTTGGCCAGGAACGGGTGCACGGCCAGCGACGGCGCGACCGCGTTCACCCTGACCCCGTACTCGGCGGCCTCCAGTGCGACGCACCGGGTCAGCGCCATCACGCCGGCCTTGGCGGCGGCGTAGTGCGACTGGCCGCGCTGCGCCCGCCAGCCGATCACCGACGCGTTGTTGACGATCACCCCGGACCGCTGGGCGGTCATCTGCCTGAGCGCGGCCCTGGTGCAGCGCATGGTGCCGGTCAGGGTCACGTCGACGACCGCGTGCCACTGCTCGTCGGACATCTCCGCCAGCTCCGCCGTGCCGCCCAGCCCGGCGTTGTTGACGACGACGTCCAGCCTGCCGTGCGCCTCGACCGCCGCGTCGAACAGCGCCCGCACCTGCGCCTCGGACGTCACGTCGCACGGGACGGCCAGCGGCTTGACGCCGGTCAGCCCGGCCAGCGCCTCGGCGGCCTGCTCCAGGCGGCGCTCGTGGCGGTCGGAGACGACGACCGTCGCGCCCTCCTCGGCGCAGCGCCTGGCGGTGGCGTAGCCGATCCCGGCTCCCGCCGCGGCCGTCACCAGCGTGACCTTCCCATCGAGCAGGCCGTGCGCCTGCGGGTACGGCGGTGCCATCCATGCTCCCATCGCTTTACGCTCCCATCACTCGCGGGGCAGTCCGAGGGTGCGCTCGGCGATGATGTTCCGCTGGATCTCGCTGGACCCGGCGTAGATCGTGTCGGCCCGGCTGAACAGGTACAGCCGCTGCAGGTCGTTCAGCTCGCCGCCGTGCGCGACGAGCCCCGACCTGCCCTGGACGGCCTGCGCCAGCTCACCCAGCCTGCGGTGCCACTCCGACCAGTAGAGCTTGGCGATCGACGCCTCGGGCCCCGGCTCGCCCGCGCCCAGCGTCCGCAGCGCGTTCAGCCGCATGATCTCCAGCTCCAGCCAGGACCTGACGAGCCTGTCACGCAGGACCGGGTCATCCGCCGCGCCCGTCCGCTTGGCGGTCTCGATCACCTTGGTCAGCTCGCGCTGGAACCCGATCTGCTGCCCCAGCGTGGAGACGCCCCGCTCGTAGCCGAGCGTGGCCATCGCGACCCGCCACCCCTCGCCCGGCGCGCCGAGGATGTTGCGCCTGTCCGTCCTGGCGCCGTCGAAGAACACCTCGTTGAACTCGGACGTCCCGGTGAGCTGCACGATCGGCCGGACCTCGACGCCCGGCTGGTCTATGGGCACGAGCAGGTACGACAGGCCGCGGTGCCGCTGCGTCCCCGGCTCGGTGCGGCAGAGTGCGAAACACCAGTCGGCGACGTGCGCCAGCGACGTCCACACCTTCTGCCCGGTGATGACCCACTCGTCGCCGTCCAGATGCGCCCTCGTCTGGACGTTCGCCAGGTCGGACCCGGCCTCGGGCTCGGAGTAGCCCTGGCACCACAGCTCGTCGCCGCGCTGGATCGGGGGGAGGAAGCGGGCCTTCTGCTCGTCGGTGCCGAAGTCCAGGATGGTCGGGCCGATCAGGCCCTCGCCGATGTGGCCGACCCGGGCCGGAGCGTCCGCCCTGGCGTACTCCTCGTGGAAGGCCACCTGGTCGTCGAGGGAGGCGTCGCGCCCGCCGTAGCGTCGCGGCCAGCCCAGGCAGGTCCAGCCGGCCTTGCCGAGGTGGCGCTCCCAGGCGTGTCGCAGCTCGTGGCCCTCGTGCTCGCGGCCGGGGCCGCCGAGGCCCCTGGCGTGTGCGAACTCGCCGGTCAGGTTCGCCTCCAGCCAGGCCCGCGCCTGTTCACGCAGGCTCAACGAAGCCTCCGTAGCCGCCGCGGAAGAACACCAGCGGGCCGCCCTCGGCGTGCGTGTCGAGCTGGAGCACGCGGGCCACCACGATCACGTGGTCGCCGGCCGGATGCTCGGCCTCGACGGCGCAGTCGAGCCAGGCCAGCGCGCCGTCGAGCACCGGGTTGCCGCCGGGGGAGCCCGTCCACGTCAGGCCGGCGAACTTGTCGCCGCCCTTGGCGGCGAGCTGGGCGCAGACGGGCTGCTGGTGCTCGGCGAGCACGTTCACCGTCACCACCTTCGCGCCGCGCACCCTGGGCCAGCTCGTGCTGGTGTGGGCCACGCAGAAGCCGACCAGCGGCGGGTCGAGTGAGACCGAGGTGAAGGAGTTGGCGGCCAGGCCGCAGGGCTCGCCGTTGACCGGGTCGAGCGCGGTGATCGCGACCACGCCGGTGGCGAACCTGCCGAGGACCTGCCTGAAGCGCCGGCTGTCGAGGTGGCCGTTCGTGCGTGGGCCGTTCGGCATGGCGGCTCCGTTGAGGGTCCTGCGCTGCTGGGGGGCCGGAGGGGCGGCACGGCCGTCCGGCGCGATGAGCCGGGCAGCATGTGCGGTCATGATGGCCTCCTCCGTCGCCGGATACAGTCTAACTTACCAAGCGCTTGCTTGGACGGTAGGCGGGCGACGGAGGAGGTGTCAACCGTTGACAGCCTTTCGGGGCCCGGCCTAGCGTGCGTTGTGTGGCCAAGCGCTTGCTCAAATTTCGCGACCGGACCGCCGTCGCGGGCGTCGGCTACACCGCCTTCAGCAAGAACTCCGGGGTCAGCACCCTGACGCTCGCCTGCCGCGCCGTGCTCGCCGCCCTGGAGGACGCCGGCCTGACCTCCGACGACGTGGACGGCCTGGCCACCCACCGGGTGGGCGACTCGGCGCCGCCCTCGCTGGTCGGCCCCGCCCTCGGCGTCCGCGACCCCACCTGGTACCTCGACCAGTTCGGCGGCGGCAGCGTCTCGCACGCGGTGGTGGCCCAGGCGGCGCTGGCGGTGGCGGCGGGAGTGGCGGAGACGGTCGTCTGCTACCGGGCGATCAACGCCCGATCGGAGTTCCGCATGGGCGGCACCGGCCGCGGCGTTCCGCAGACCCCGGAGATCCAGTACCAGGCCCCGTACGGCTACTCCGCCCCGCCGCAGCAGTACGCCATGTACGCCCGCGCCCACATGCTGAAGTACGGCACCCGGGCCGAGCACTTCGGCCACCTGGCGGTCACCCAGCGGGCCAACGCGGTCAAGAACCCGCGCGCCCTCATGCGCACCCCCATCACGCTCGACGACTACCTGGCCAGCCGGTGGATCGCCGAGCCGTTCCGCCTGCTGGACTGCTGCCTGGAGACCGACGGGGCCTGCGCCCTGGTCGTCACCTCGGCCGAGCGGGCCCGCGACCTGCGCCGGCCTCCGGTCCTGATCACGGCGGCGGCCTGGGGCGGCGGCGACTCCTTCCTGTCGGGCGCCGACCCCACCACCACCTCGGCGGCGACCCTGGCCCCCCGCCTGTACGCGCAGGCCGGGCTCGGGCCGCAGGACGTCGACGTGGCGGAGCTCTACGACTGCTTCACCTACTCGGTGATCGTCCAGCTGGAGGACTACGGCTTCTGCGCCAAGGGCGAGGGCGGCCCGTACGTGGCTTCGGGGGCCACCGCCCTGGGCGGCCCGCTCCCGGTCAACACGCACGGCGGCTTCCTGTCAGAGGGGTACGTCCACGGCATCAACCACGTCGCCGAGGCGGTCTCGCAACTCCGCGGCGACGCGGGCGACCGGCAGGTCCCCTCGGCGGAGGTCGCCCTGTCCACGGCCCAGCCGGGCTACATCCTCCCGGCCACCTCGGCCCTGATCCTGAGCAGGGGCTGACCGCGATGCGGCCGAACGTGGACCGGGACTCCGCCGCATGGTGGGAGCGGGTGGCCAGGCACGAGTTCGCCGTGCAGCGCTGCGACCGGTGCGGCACGAGACGCTGGCCCGCGCGGGCGTTCTGTCCCGCCTGTCGGGCCGAGGGGTGGACCTGGGAGCCCGTCGAGCCGATCGGGACGGTGGTGAGCTGGATCGTCAACCACCAGCCCTTCATGCCGGGCCTCAGCACCCCGTACGTCGTCGTGATGGTCCGGCTGGCGGCCGTGCCCGGCGCGCTGGCCTGGGGGAACTGGCACGGCGACGGCGAGCCGCGGGCGGGTCAGCCGGTCGAGGCCGCCTACACGGACGCGGAGGACGGCGTCACGTTGGTGAACTGGCGCCCGCGCACGGCGTGACAAATTCCGCCTTCTCGCGCGAAACCGCCCCAAAAACGGGCGCGGAGGCTCAGGCTTGGACTATGGCGAACGACGCCTGGACAGAGCCCGGTCACGGCCGGACTGTGGAAAAGGCGGCCTCCCGCGCGACGACTGCCCGTGAAGCCCCATAACGGACAGAAAGGGCGCAATAGCGACAAAGCCCTAAATACAACTGAACATGTCGCCGTAAAAGAGGAACGCGCGCCCTGGCGGGCGTGGGGGACCCGCCAGGACGCGCTTCCTGCCCCGTACGCGGTGGTTCAGGACTCCGGCGAGGGATGGAGTCCTGCACCGATATTTCGCGTACGGAGTCGGTGGGGGAGTGAACCTCTTGCGAGGGCTCCAGGTGTCGGTGGCTCGCACCGGTCGGGTCGTCGATGGGGTGTGAGACGGTGGCGCCTTCCTCGTGTCGGACGAAGAAGCCGTCCTCGCGCCGCACGGTCAGCTCGGTCGGCACCGTCAGCACGGACACGCCATTCCCCTGGCTCTGATAGGTGTGGGTGAACCCCTGACGAGGCAGCGCGTAACGCAGTAAACGCGGTGCTTCGCGGGGGTCGTACCAGGGCAGGTAACGGCTTACCCGTGCGGACCGGCAACACCGGGCTTCACCCCCTCACCGGCCTTTCGATGGATTTGTACCAACGATTGGATGATGAAGGCGTGAAGGCCGTTCGGTCAAGGGGTTGTGGCTAGCTAGAACCAGATCGTCTAAATTGTTGGAACAAAAGGGGTGAAAGTGGCAAGGTCGGTGCTGTATCAGCTGGTTGCTTCGGAGCTACGAAGGGCCATCTACTCCGGTGCCCTGGGTCCCGGATCGCAGCTTCCGACCGAGGCGCAGCTCATGGAAGACCATGGGGTGAGCCGCAACACCGTCAGGCTGGCCCTCGGGGAGCTGGTCAACGAGGGGCTCGTCACGCGCACCCCCCGGCGCGGCACCGTGGTCAGAGACCGCAGGCCGCTGCTCATGTACCCGCAGCGCGAACTCGAGCCGCAGCCGACGGATGAGGTCCGCGAGGCCTTCGCCTTCGCCGTCTCACAGGAAGGCCGGGAGCCCAGCCAGCTCATCGAGGTTCTCACCGTGTCTCCTGTGGAGGAGATCGCGAGCAGGCTCGAACTGGCCGAGGGAGAGCTGGCGGTGGTGCGCCGGCGCCTGCGGTTCGTGGACGGCCAGCCGTACAACACCAACGACTCCTACTTCCCTCGGGAGCTCGTCGCGGACACCGAGATCGCCAGGCCGGGCGACATCGCGCGAGGAGCGAACAGGGTGCTGGAGGAGCTCGGACACGGGCAGGTCCGCGTGGTGGACGACATCTGGGCTCGGATGCCCAACCAGGAGGAAGCCGAGCGTTTGCAGATGGAGTCAGGCACGCCCGTGATGGTGTACCTGCGGGTCGGATATGACAGGGACGATGTGCCAGTGCGTGTCGCGGTGTCAGTGCTCCCCGCCGACAAGCACTTGATCAGATACGAGCTCGACCGCCGCTAAGTGAGCTCGGTTGGGGGTGATCCAACCGGCCGCGCGCAGCGAGCACCGCGCCTCGCTGGGCGGGGGAACCCTGCGCGTTCCCCCGATTTCGTCATCCATCCATAGCTCGAACCGGTCGCCTCCGGTCCGAGTCTCGCGTGCCGCCGAGTGATCACGCTCCGTGGTCACTTCGACACACCCTGCAATGAAGGAGCGTAGCATGCACCCGAATACCCTGCTTCACCCGCTGACTCTGCGCCGGGCGGAAGCCGCTGATCTGGAGGGTGTTCTCACCCTCCTCGCCGACACAGCCGAGTGGCTGTACTCGCGAGGGGTCCGGCAGTGGCCCCGTGGAGGTTTCGGCCCGGAGCGGATCGAACCGCTCATCGAGGAGCGGGTGCTGTTCCTGCTGGACGACGAGCTGAGCTTCCTCAGCCCTGACGAGCCGGCTCCTCCGGTGGCCACCATAGCCCTCGACGGCCACGCCGACCCGGAGTTCTGGACTCCCGCTGACGACCCGGCGGCCGGGCTGTACGTGCACAAACTGGCCGTCTCCCGTGCCTGGTCGGGCAGCGGCCTTGGAGAGGCCCTGCTCGACTGGGCGGGGGCGATGGCCTACGGCTCCGGCCTGACATGGCTGCGCCTCGACTGCGCCAAGGAGAACCCGCGCCTGCAGGGCTACTACCGCCACTGTGGATTCCATCACCTGCGCACGGTGGACCTCCCGCACCGCGCCTCGGGCGCGCTCTTCCAGCGCCCGGCCGAGGACACCGCGATCACCGCCTTCCGCGACCTCAGCTCCGCCGAGCTGATCGTCGCCTAGCCGCGCCCCGGCCGGACGGGCCACGGCGCCCGTCCGGCGCGGGAGCGCCTGTCGCCGTGCCCGGTTGGGGTGGGAGGTTCTCTCTGCATTTGTGTCGGAAAGGGGCAGAGCACCATATAACCTCTCCTGCATGACCGGATCCCTCCTCGAGGTGATCGCGCTGAACGTGCGCGACGCCGTGGCCGCCGAGCAGGGCGGCGCCGACCGCCTGGAGGTGGTCGCCGACATGGCGGCAGACGGGCTCAGCCCCACGCCGGAGACGGTCGCCGCGATCGCCGCGGAGTGCCCGCTGCCCCAGATGGTGATGCTGCGCTGCGACGCCGGGTTCGCGTCCGACGCCGACGTGCTGGAGCGGCTGCGGCGCGACGCCAAGGCACTGGCCCAGGCGGGCGCGGCGGGCTTCGTGTTCGGCTTCCTGGACTCCGCCGGCGCCGTCGACCTGGTCGCCACCGAGGCGCTGATCCACGCTGTGTCGCCGCTGCCCTGGACGTTCCACCGCGCCGTCGACCACGCGGCCGACGTGCAGGCCTCCTGGCGGGCCGTGCGGCTGCTGCCCAACCTCGCCACCGTCCTGACCGCCGGTTCGCCGACGGGCGTGGGCGACGGGCTGGGCGTGCTCAAGGGACGGGCCGTGGCCGGCGACGGGTCGATCATCCTGGCCGGTGGCGGCCTCAGGCCCTCGCACGTCCCGGCGCTGCTCGACTACGGCATCCGCGCCTTCCACGTGGGGTCGCCCGTGCGGCAGAGCTGGTCGGAGCCGGTCGAGTGGCGCATGGTCCGGCAGTGGCGGGCGCTGGTCGACCGCGACTGAGGCTCAGCGCAGGGCGGCGTCGGCCCGGCGCAGGGCGGCCGCCATGGTCTTGACGGTGGCGGGCTCGTCCATGACGCCGCCGCCCGCGTCCCGCTGCTCCTCCCACGCGCGCACCCGGCGGCTGTAGGAGTCGTAGCGGGCCAGGTGGAAGGCGTACACCGTGGCGAAGCGGCTCACCAGATGCGACGGGTGCATGTCCCAGCCCTGGTAGAAGCCGTGCGCGAGCGAGTGCCGCACCAGCTCGGCGTGCCGCCGCCACAGCGCGTGGACGTCCGCGGCCGAGCCCGAGGCGGGGGAGGCGGCCAGGGAGCCGTCGCAGAGCTCCACACCGGTGCCCGCGAACGCCGTCTGCATGATGTGCCGCGCGTGGTCGCAGGCGGGGTGGTCGAGCCGCTGCTCGTGCGGCGGCAGCCCGAGCGAGGCGGTGTAGTCGAACACGCCGAAGTGCGCCGCCGCCAGCCTGCCCTGGAGCGAGGCGGCCAGCTCGCCGCGCAGGAACCGCACGGTCTGCGGGGCCTCCACCTGGATCTCGAACCGCAGCCGCGGCAGCCCGAGCGCGCCCTCCAGCCGGCCCAGGAACGCGGCGAACTGCCCGAGGTACTCCTCCATCAGCACCTTGGGGAAGGTCACGGTGAACCCGCCCGGAAGCTCGCCCAGCCGCTCGACCACGCCCGTGACGAACCCGTCGAGCGTGCGCAGCGACCGTGCCGGGTCGCCGTCGGCGAACGACTTCACCCGGAGCCCCCACCGCCGCGGCAGCGTGCCCGCGGCCCGCATCTCGGCCACGGCCAGGGCGGCCAGCTCGACGTGGCCGTCCTCCTCGGCGGGGCGCACGCCGTACCCGTCCTCGAAGTCGACCCGAAGGTCCTCCACGGGCTCGCGGGCGAGCTTGCGCAGCAGGCGCGCTCGCACCTCGGCGGCGAGCGTCTCCGGCAGGCCGAACACCTCGGCCGCCTCACGTGGCCCGGCCAGGTGCTCCTTGACCAGTTCCAGCGCCTGCCCGCCCCAGTCGGCCACGGTGCCCGCGGAGAAGCGGTCGGCGGGCACGTACACGGTGTGCACCGGCTGCCACGCCGCGCCGTCTCCGGGATAGCGCTCCCGCTGGAGCCGGTACGTCTCCTCGAACCCCGGCACCGCCTGGCCGGTCACGGTGACGCGCATCCTGTTACGGCAGCGGCTGGACGGGCCGGCAGGCGGCGAGCATGGCGTCGAGGCCGACGAGCTTGACCCGCTCGCCCCTCCCCAGGGTCCTGGCGAGGTCCGCCTCGGCCGCCTCGATGGCGAGCCAGTCGTCGTAGCTGACCGGTCGCACGCCCTTGGCCTCGAGCAGCGCGTCGATCGGCTCGTGCGGCGGCCGCTCCCTGCCCTCCAGGTCCGACAGCAGCGTGCGGACCGTTTCGGCCGCGTCGGACTTGTTGGTGCCGATCACGCCGGTCGGGCCGCGCTTGAGCCAGCCGGAGACGTACTCGCGGTCGCGCACCCGGCCCGCCTCATGGGGGACGGTCTTGGTCGCGTCGGAGAACGGCACGCCGGGCAGCGGGACGCTCTGGTAGCCGACCGAGCGCAGCACCATGCCGACGGGCAGCGTCTCGAACTCGCCCGTGCCCGTCACCCGGCCCTCGGGCGACAGCCGGGTGCGTTCCAGCCTGATGCCCTCGACGCGGTCCGTGCCGAGGATCTCCACCGGACGCAGCCAGAAGCGGACGTCCAGGCGGCGGGGGCGGCCGACCGGCTCGCGGGCGGCCCACGACTGCAGCACGTCGATGTTGCCGCGGATCTGCCTCGGGAAGTCGCCGCCGAGGACGGCCGCCTCGTCCTTGCGTACGCACACGTCGGCGTTGGTCAGCTCGCCCAGCTCGCGCAGCTCCTTCAGGGTGAACTTGGCGTGCTCGGGGCCCCGGCGGCCGATCATGTGGACGGCCTTGACCTGGCTCTCCTCCAGGCGCTCCAGCACGTCGCGCGGCACGTCGGTGGAGCTCAGCTCGGCGGCAGTCTTGGCCAGGACGCGCACGACGTCCACGGCCACGTTGCCGACGCCGATGACCGCGACCTCGGGGCTGTCGAGGGTGAACCGGTCGGGGTCGACGTCGGGATGGCCGCAGTACCAGTTGACGAAGTCGGTGGCGGCCACGCTGCCGGGAAGGTCCTCGCCGGGGATGCCGAGCTTCCTGTCGACCATCGCGCCCGTCGCGTACACCACCGCGTCGTAGGCGCGGAGCAGCTCCTCGACCGACAGGTGCGCGCCGAGCGCGACACCGCCCAGGAAGCGCACCTGCGGGAGTTCCAGCACCCGCTGCAGGTAGTTGGCGATCGACTTGATGGACGTGTGGTCGGGCGCGACGCCGTACCTGACCAGCCCGTACGGCGTGGGCAGGCGTTCGAGGACGTCCACCTCCACCGGCTCGGCCGACTGCTTGACCAGTGCCTCAGCCGTGTAGATCCCGGCTGGCCCCGAACCGATGACCGCCACACGCAACGTCACGCTGCCTCCCTATGCCGGCGCTACTGTCTCACGGAGTACTGGGTGTAACCGGCCAGTTCGATCGATGTATCCCCGATCACGGGTGCGAACGAACTCGTCCTTCGTGAATACCGCAAGATCGCGATTTTTCCCGTTATAACCGCCCATAACGGCGCGCGAACAGAGCAGGAACCCTCCCTGCCCGCCATCGTCCGGCACCCGCCCTTCACGTCGCGGATCGGGTCATCCACGCCACCGCGGGGCCTGTCGGCGCCCTCCGGCGGGTCCAGGGGAGTTGTGCCCGGGCCCGGCCCGGCTTCTGTGCAGACGCACCGGTTGCGCACGGGCCCGCCGTACCTGTCGTGCAATGCCCTGACCGGCTCCGGCGAGAAGGCCCACTTCCAACCTACTCGCCGAGGGTCACTCCGCCACCCGGGCGCGCAACGCGATCTTGTCGATCTTGCCGTTGGCGTTGGTGGGCAGGACGTCCACCAGGATCAGCCGTTTCGGCACCTTGTAGTTGGACATGTTGGCCCGCGCCCAGGCGTGCAGGGCCTCGACGTCCACCATCACCCCCGGCCTGGGCACCACGTACGCCCAGCCCGCCTCCCCCGAGCCGGGGTCGGGCACGCCGACCACGGCCGCCTGCGCCAGCGAGCCCTCGCGCAGCAGCAGCGACTCGACCTCGGCGGGGGAGACGTTGAAGCCGTTGACGATGTAGAGCTCCTTCTTGCGATCGACTATGGCGAGATTTCCGGACTTATCCAGCACGCCGATGTCGCCCGTGTGCAGCCATCCGGCGGCGTCGATCACCTCGGCCGTCTTGTCGGGCTCGTCCCAGTAGCCGCGCATCACGCCGTAGCCGCGCTGCAGGATCTCGCCGCGCTCCCCGGCCGCGACCTCCCCGCCGTCGTCGTCCACGATCTTCACCTCGATGCCCGGCACCGGGCAGCCGGTGGTCGCGGCGATGACCTCGACGGGGTCCTCCGCCCTGGTCATGGAGACGACCGTGCCCTCCATCAGGCCGTAGGCGTTGATCACACGTTCGAGGCCGACCCGCTCGACCAGCCGGGTGATCAGCGCGGCGGGCACGGCCGCGGCGCCGCAGATGGCCACCCGGAGCGACGACACGTCCGGCTCGGCGCGCTCCGGCTCGGCGCGGTCCAGCTCGTCGAGCAGCCGGTAGAAGAGCGTGGGCGGACCCGCGAGGATGCTCACCCTGCCGGACGAGATCAGCGACACCAGCGCGTCCGGGGTGAACGCGCGGATCGGCAGCATGGTGGCCCGGCGCAACAGGCAGGCGATCAACCCGGCGTTCAGCCCGAAACCATGGCTGAACGGGGCGATCACCGGGTAGCGGTCGTCCTCGCCCAGCGTCACGATCTCGGCCCAGTCCCAGTAGCCGCGCAGGACCTGGGCGTGGTCCAGCATGACGCCCTTGGGCGTCCCGGTCGTCCCGGACGTGGACATGATCTCGCACAGGTCCCCTGGCCGCACCGCCAGCGCCCGCTCCTCGGCGGTGGTCACGTCCGCGCCGAGCGCGCGCAGGTCCGACGCCGCCAGCCACGAGCCGTCCCGCAGGCCGTCCGGGACGATCACGTGGCGCAGCGCGGGCAGCGGCGGCAGCAGGTCCGCCAGCACCGTCCCGCCGTGGCCCTCGCCCGTGAGCAGCACCTCCGCGCCGGTCCTGGCGATCAGCCCGGCGGCCTCGATGCCCTTGTAACGGGGTGAGAGGGGCACGAGCACCCCGCCCGCGTCCCAGACGCCGAGTGCGTGCGCCACCCAGTACGGGTCGTTCACCCCCCACAGGGCCACCCGGTCGCCCGGCCTGACCCCGAGCGCGATCAGCCCCCGGGCGATCCCGGCCGCGCTCTCCCTGAGCCCGGCCATGGTCAGGCGCAGCCCGCCGTCCTCGACCACGGCCGCGTCGGGATGGCGGTCGGCCTGCTCGCGCAGCATGCGGGGGAGCGTCCCCCAGTCCGGCATCGGTCCCATCGGTCGGCGCCTCCTGGCGGGTTCCGCTCCTAGGTGATCAGCGCGCGGTCGCGGCCCAGATGGTGGCCGCGCAGGTCGGTCACGACGCCGGGCGTGACCGTCTCGGAGACCTCGGACGCGACCTCCACGCCCAGCGAGAGCGGCGTCAGCGACCGGACCGCCTGCTGGATCCGCGACTTCCACATCGGGTTCGCGACCAGGCTCTCCCGGTTGAAGGTGACCGCGAGGACCGCGGCGTCCAGCGTCCCCTGCCTGCTGATCGTCAGCTCCCAGCCGGACACGCCGTCGATCTTCGCCAGCGCCTTGCCGATCCGGGGCAGCGACAGCCACACGCCGCGCACCAGGACGTGCTCGCCGACCGTGTGCGCGGGCGCGGGAACGCCGTCGCCGTCGGCGCGGGCCGCCTGCCCGGTCCGCAGCACGGCGTCGCCGAGCGTCGCGTGCCGGTGCGGCGTGACCACCAGCTCGGCCAGGCCGGGGCCGGACGCCGGCTCGTCCTTGGCGAGCGCGGCCAGCCCCAGGACGCCGTCGGCGAGCGGTGTCAGCGGCGCGTCCTCCGAGTCCCGCCAGGCCAGCGGGCCGCCGCCGAACGGGCTCGCGTACACCTCCGTGACGCGTGCGGCGAACTCGCCCGCCAGGTGGCCGAGCGTCCGCTTCGTGGCGATCTCCCCGGTCAGGACGATGTGCCGGAGGCCCAGGTCCAGCGGGTCCAGGAGGAACTCCAGGTGCAGGCGGGCCAGGAAGTCCATCGCGCCCGTCGGGGTCGCGACCAGCGTCGTCGCCTTCAGCGCCGACAGCGCGTGGTGCAGGCGCATGCGCCCGCGCGGGCCGACGGACGCGGCGGCGTGGGCGATGTCCGCGGCGGCCGAC
>NZ_JBEXUP010000169.1:0-18105 GCF_040614375.1 Nonomuraea sp. NPDC005983 | reverse complement strand
CCAGCAGGGCCGTCTTGTCGGCGAACCTCCGGTAGACGGTGGCCCGGGTGACGTCCGGTCAGGCGTCGCGTTCCGGGTCGAGGGGGGCGAGCAGGTCGTGCAACTCCTCGAACAGGCCCGGCGCGGCGCACAGCGTCAGGTCCGAGTTGCTCGGCCTGCCGTGCAGCCCGCCGATCCTGGCTCCGGCCTCCGCCGCGACCAGCCCGGCCGCGGCGTAGTCCCAGTAGTTGACGCCGCGCTCGTAGTAGGCGTCCACCCGTCCGGCGGCCACCGAGCAGATGTCGATCGCGCACGAGCCGCCGCGCCTGATGTCGCGCACCCGCGGCAGCACCGACGCCAGCACCTGGCCTTGCACCTCGCGCCTGCCGGGCAGGTAGCCGAACCCGGTGGCCACCAGCGCCTGGGCCAGTGGCACGCCGGTGTTGCAGCGCAGCCGCTGACCCCCGAGCCAGGCGCCCTCGCCGAGCGCGGCGGTGAACACCTCGCCGCGGGTGGCCACGTTCACCACGCCCGCGACGATCCGGCCGCCGACCTCGACGGCGATCGACACCGCCCAGTCCGGCAGCCCGTACAGGAAGTTGACCGTCCCGTCGATGGGATCGACGACCCAGCGCACACCGGAGTCGCCCCGGGCCTCGCCGCCCTCCTCGCCCAGGATGGCGTCGCCGGGCCTGGCGGCCAGGATGCGGGCCCTGATCAGCTCCTCGGACGCCTTGTCGAGCGCGGTGACCACGTCGGTGGGGCTGGACTTGGTCTCGACGACCTCGGACATGGCGGGCCGCTTGGCGAGCAGCATGTCGCCCGCCTCACGTGCGATGTCCTCGGCCAGGCCGACGAAGTCAGACATCACGCCACCGAGTCCGGACGCTTCCACTCCTGTCCGAGCACGTGCTGGGCGAGGAAGGCCAGCACGGTCTCGTACCAGGCGACGGCGTTGCCCGGCTTCAGGATCCAGTGGTTCTCGTCGGGGAAGTACAGGAACTTCGACTCGACCTCGCTGCGCCGCAGGTCCCACCACAGGCGCAGGGCCTCGCCGATCGGCACCCGGTAGTCCTTGTCGCCGTGGATGACGAGCATCGGGGTGGTGATCTTGTCGAGCGCGTGGTGCGGCGACAGGTTGGCGTAGCGCTCGGAGCCGGGCTCGCCGAACTCGCGCTGCCAGTACATGGACGCGTCGGTGGTGCCCGCGAACTGGTCGAGGTTCCACAGGGACGCGTGGGTGACGATGGCCTTGTAGCGGTCGGTGTGGCCGGCGAGCCAGTTGGCCATGTAGCCACCGAACGAGCCGCCCATCGCGGCGATCCGCTCGCCGTCGATGTCGTCCCTGGCGAGGGCGACGTCCACGACGGCGTCGAGGTCGGCGAGCGTGCGCGGGCCCCAGTTGCCCCAGCCGCGGTCGATCATCTCCTGGCCGTAGCCGGTGGACAGGCACGGGTCGGGCAGCAGCACGGCGTAGCCGTGCGCGGTCATGATCCACGACTGCCAGCGCCACTGCCAGTCGTTCCAGGAGCCGACCGGGCCGCCGTGGATCCACAGCAGGAACGGCGCGGGGTTGTCGGCCGAGGCGTTCTCGGGCAGCGCCAGCCAGGCGCGTACGGTGGTGCCGTCGTCGGCGGTGGCGGAGATCTCGGTGAGCCTGCCGGGCACGTCAGGGCGCGGCGCGGGCGACGGCAGGTCGTCGACCTCGCCGGTGACGGCGTCGATCCTGGCCGGGCCGGGGGCCCGGTCCACGGCGCTGTGCAGCGCGTAGACGAAGCGCCCGTCGGGCGAGGCGTTGAGCCCGAGGTAGGCGGCGGCGTCCTGGGTGAGCCTGGTGTGCTCGCCCTCGACCGGGACGCGGAAGACCGGGCGGCGGCCCTGGTGGTCGGCCACGAGGTAGACGGCGGAGGAGTCTGGCGCCCACTCGACGTCCGTCGGGAACAGGTCGGGCGCGTAGCCCCTGCCCTGGCCGGTGGCCAGGTCGCCGATCCACAGCTCGTTCCTGACCGGCACGTCCAGGCCGGTGTGGCGTTCGCGGGAGCAGGCGACGCGGGTGCCGTCGGGCGAGACGGCGATCGGGTGGGTGAAGTCGTGGTGGTCCTCGGCGACCACGACCCGGCGCTCCCCGGTGGCCACGTCGATCGCGACCAACTCGGTGCGCATCTGGCCGCGCGGCAGCGGCACCCGCCAGGTCGCGATCACGGTGGCGCCGTCGGGGGTGAGCGTGAAGGAGGTGTCGCGCAGCGCGTCGCCGGCGTCGGGCGTCAGGTCGCGGACGTCCTCGAGGCGGCCGTCCTGATCGGCGCCGAGCCGGGCGGCGAACAGCCGGGGGCGGCCGGGGCCCAGGTCGTGGTCCCAGTAGCGGACCGGGTAGCCCTCGTGCAGGATGGCGCTGATGCCGGCGTCCTTGCGGGCCTTGCGCCGCTCCTCCTCGCCCGCTTCCTCGCCGTCGAGCACGTCGGAGGCGAACACCACCACGTCGCGGGCCGTCCGAACGGCGCCGATGCCGCCGGGGCGGGTGGCCACCTGGCGGGCCTCGCCGCCCGCGCGGGGCAGCAGCCACAGCGCCGGCACCTCGTCCCCGGCGTCCTTGGCCGTGGGGTCCGGACGGGACGAGGTGAACAGCACGTCGCCCGCGTCGGTGAACTCGGCGGTGGTCTCCCCCTTGGCCGAGCGGGTCAGCCGGTAGGGCTCACCGTCGACGGGGATCGCCCAGAGCGCGGTGCCGTACGACTTGCCGTCGGGGTTGAGCGACTGGACGACGGAGACGAGGCGGGAACCGTCGGGCGAGAGCTTCAGCGAGAGGACCCTCGGGATGGCGACATAGTCGCGTATGTCATTGAATGCGCTCACTCGATCGAACCTACCTGTTCATGGCCTCACTCCGTGAGGCTGCTCGGTCGCTGTCATCCGTTGCCTTCCCTCGTCACTCTGGTCGCTACGCTCCCGACGCTCCTCAGTCCAGGCAACGGCGCTCCCTCGCGGGGAGGGCCACCGAGACCGCGAATAGGGTGGTCGCGTGGGAAGTTACGACGCTTTGCTGGTTCTCTCCTTCGGCGGGCCCGAGGGTCCCGACGACGTCCTGCCCTTCCTGGAGAACGTGGTGCGGGGCAGGGGCGTGCCGCGTGAGCGGCTGCTCCAGGTGGCCGAGCACTACCAGGGCTTCGGCGGGGTCAGCCCGATCAACCGGCAGAACCGCGAGCTGGTCGAGGCGCTGCGTCCGGTGGCCGGCGTGCCGGTCTACTGGGGCAACCGCAACTGGCACCCGTTCGGCGCGGACACCGTCCGGCAGATGAAGGCCGACGGGGTCCGCAGGGCGGCGGTCTTCGCCACCTCGGCGTTCGCCGGCTACTCCAGCTGCCGCCAGTACTACGAGGACATCGCCAGGATCTCCGTCGAGGGCGGCCCCGAGCTGGTCAAGATGCGGCACTTCGGCGATCACCCCGGCTTCGTCGAGGCGATGGCCGACCACACCAGGCAGGCTCTCGAGCGGCTCGGCCGCGATGACGCGCGGCTGGTGTTCACCGCGCACAGCATCCCGGTCTCGATGGCCGAGACGGCGGGCCCGTCGGGCGGGCTGTACGAGGCGCAGCTGCGCCGCAGCGCCCAGCTGGTGAGCGAGGCGCTGGGCCGCGACCAGCCGTGGGACCTGGTGTGGCAGTCGCGCAGCGGCCCGCCGCAGGTGCCCTGGCTGGAGCCTGACATCTGCGACTTCCTGCGCAAGACCGACGCGCGGTCGGTGGTGCTGGTGCCGATCGGGTTCGTCTCCGACCACATGGAGGTCGTCTACGACCTCGACACCGAGGCCAAGCAGGTCGCGGACGAGCTGGGCCTGCCGCTGGAGCGGGCCGCCACCGCGGGCACCCACCCGGCCTTCGTCCGGATGGTGCGGCAGCTGATGGACGAGCCCGAGCCCGTCGCGTGCGCGCTGACCTGCTGCCCGGCCCCCAGGCGGCGTCAGGTGTAGGCGCGGGCGTACGCCTCGGAGATGCCCATCACCTTGTTCACGTAGTCCCAGGAGTGGTTGTAGAACCAGATCGCCTTGCGCAGCTTCTCGCCGCCCTGGCCGGCGCCGTTCGCGCACAGGTAGTTGGCCGCGCCCGGCACCGCGTCGTACGGGCTCCAGATGTCGGCCTTGCCGTCGCCGTCGCCGTCGACGCCGTACGACTTCCAGGTGGCGGGCATGAACTGCATGGGGCCGAGCGCGCCCGCGCTCGACGGCCCGTTGTTGCGCCCGTGCCCGCTCTCCACCTGGCCGATCGCGGCCAGGACCGTCCATGACAGGCCCGGGCAGCGGGTGGCCGAGATCTTGTACAGCTCCAGGTAGCTGTTCGGTCGCCCGACGGTGACCTCCGTGGCGGGCTTGCGCTGCTGCTGCTTCGGCTTCGCCTTCGCCTTCGGCTTGCCGGCGCCCGGCCCCAGCGCGACGACCTGGGCGCCCTTGCCGAGCAGCTTGCGCACCCGCGCCTCGCTGACGTCCCCGCTCTTGGCGTGCAGCAGCACCGCGACGCCGGGGGCGAGCCCGAGCGCCCTGCCGAGGTCGGCGCTCACCAGGCCGTCCACCCCGGTCAGGCCGAGGGTCGCCGAGGCCGCGACGCGCAGCCGCGGGCCGCCGTCGACCTGGTAGTAGGCGCCGAGGGCGAGGCCGAGCCTGCGCACGGCCGAGGGGTCGGCGACCATCTCGCCCCTGGCCAGCGCGCTCCACACGGCGGGCTGGTCGGCGACCGGCTGCGGTGTCCAGGACCGGAACTCGGAGGGCTCCACGGCGAGCAGGTTGAGCGGGGTGCCCGACACCTTGACGGCGCCGGCGTCGACGACGATCACCTTCTGCACGTGCTTCAGCGCCGACAGCGCGAATCGGGTCCGCTTCGGCACCGTGGCGGGCGCGACGGCCAGCATGCGGGGCGGGGTCACGGTGACGCTGGGGCCGCCCTGGCCGAAGTCCTTGACCGGCTGAGTGGTCGGCACGAGCTGGTCGAGCCTCGGCGTCGGCTGCTGCTTCGGAAGCTGTGCCGAGTCCTGCTGGGCCGGTTCTTGCTGTTCGGCCTGGCCCGGCGCGTCGTCGCTGATGAGCAGGACGGCTCCCCCAGCCGCCACGGTGACGGCGAGCACGGCGACGAGCGTCAGCACCACGGCGCGGAACGAGGGAAGCCCGGACGACACTCGGCACACGTTAGCCGAATCGGCGGAAAAAGCACTTGCCGTCCGGTCTCGCGTACGCAAAAGTTGGCTGGCGACGTAAGGGGGAAATGCAGTGGTCGGGCCTTACCGGGGGTTGTTCAACGGGCCCGGCGTCAAAGGATTCGTGCTGGCCGGTTTCGTCGGCCGGATGCCGATGTCCATGCTCGGCATCGGGATCGTCCTGCTGGTCTCCGCGCTCACCGAGTCGTACGCGACCGCGGGCGCCGTCGCCGCCACCACCAACATCTCCTTCGCGATCGCCGCCCCCCTGACAGGGCGGCTGGTCGACCGGTTCGGCCAGAGCCGGGTGATCACCCCGTTCTCTCTGGTCAACGCGCTGGCCCTGGCGTCCCTGATGCTCTGTGCGGCGTTCGGCCTGCCCGAGTGGACGCTGTACGCGTCCGGGCTGCTGGTCGGGGCGACCTCGCTGTCGCTGGGCTCGATGGTGCGGGCCCGCTGGTCGCACCTGCACGGCGGGTCGGCCAAGCTGCACACCGCGTTCGCGTTCGAGTCCGTGGCCGACGAGGTGATCTTCGTCGCGGGGCCCGCCCTGGTGACCGTCCTGGCGACCTACGTCAACCCGTACGCGGGGCTGTCGGTGGCGCTGGTGTGCCTGGTCGGCGGGTCCCTGGCGCTGGCGGCGCAGCGGCGCACCCAGCCGCCCGTGCGGGAGATCAGGTCGGGCGGCGGCTCGCCGATCCTGATTCCCGGGATCGCCCTGCTGTCGTGCGTGTACCTGGCGCTCGGCTCGGTGTTCGGCTCGGCGGACCTGATCACCGTGGCCTTCGCCGAGGAGCACGGGGTGAAGGGCGCCTCCGGGTTCCTGCTGGCGTCCATCGCGGGCGGGTCGATGGTGTCGGGGCTCTGGTTCGGGTCCAGGCAGTGGCAGATCCCGCTGCGGCGCCGCCTCGTCAGGGCGCTCGGCGTGCTGGTCGTGGGCCTGCTGCCGATCATCTTCATCGGTGACGCGCGGGTCATGGCCGTGGGGCTGTTCGTGGCCGGGCTGGCCATCTCGCCGACGCTCATCACCGGCTTCTCGCTGGCCGAGCGGCTGCTGCCGCCGTCGCTGTTCACCGAGGGGATGGCGTGGATCTCCACCTCGATCGGGCTCGGCGTGGCCATCGGCGCGTGGGCGGGCGGCAGGCTGACCGAGGCGGTCGGCGCGTCCAACGCGTACGTGTTCACGCTGGGCTGCGCGGCCATCGCGGCGGTGGTGGGTGTGGGAGGTTCGGGTTTGCTGAGACTTCCGGAAGCGCCTTCTCCGGCGGAGAGCTGATCCGCTACGGTCGGGAGATCCCTCGCAACCTCCTTCACACAGGAAAGTTCTGTAATGTCCCGACAAATCCTTTCACTTCTAGCCATCGCGGCTGTCGGCGTCACACTGGCTCCGGCACCCGCGTCCGCCCAGCCCCGCCCCACCCAGCCCCCCGCCGCGCAGGCTCCCGCCAAGGCGGTCGACTGCGAGCAGGTCAAGTGCATCGCGCTCACCTTCGACGACGGCCCGGGCAAGTACGCGGGAGCACTGCTCGACACCCTGAAGAAGTACAACGCCAAGGCGACGTTCTTCCTGGAGGGCCAGTACGTCCACAGCCGTCCGTCCTTCGTCAAGCGGATGGCTCAGGAGGGGCACGAGCTCGGTAACCACAGCTACAAGCACCCGAACTTCACCACGCTCGAGCCTGGGGCCGTCAGGGACGAGATCAAGAAGACGCAGGACGCCGTCAAGAAGGCCGCCGGCGTCGAGCCGAAGCTGCTGCGCCCGCCGTACGGCATGGCGGACATACAGACGTCCGACATCGCGGCCGAGTTCGGCATGCCGATGATCCTGTGGACCGCCGGCTCGCGCGACTGGGCCACCAAGAACGAGGCGGAGATCAAGAAGCAGACGCTGGCGGTGGCCAAGCAGGACGGCATCATCCTCATGCACGACTGGGTGAAGCAGACCGTCGACTCGATGCCGTCGATCATCAAGACGCTGCAGAAGAACGGCTACCAGCTGGTGACGGTCTCCGACGTCGTCAAGCGGGAGAATCTGCAGCCCGGGGACATCTACCCCGTTCCCGAGGGCTGGCAGAAGTGAGTATCGTTCACGTTTAACGGAACGAAGCTCCAAGGGGGACGCGCATGGTCTTCACCAACTGGGCCCGCAACCAGTCAGCCGCCCCCGCCGAAGAACGCACCCCGGCCTCCACCGAGGAGGTCGTGCGCGCCGTACGCGACGCCGCCGCGAGCGGGCGGCGCCTGCGTATGGTCGGCACGGGCCACTCCTTCACCGGAGTGGCCCTCACCGACGGCATCCTGCTGCGCCCCGACGCGCTGACCGGGATCCGCTCGATCGACGGCGAGCGCGTGACAGCTTTGGCGGGCACGCCGCTCAGGGCGCTCAACGAACTGCTCGACGAGCGCGGCCTGGCGCTGGCCAACATGGGCGACATCACCGAGCAGACCGTCTCCGGCGCGATCCAGACCGGCACCCACGGCACCGGCCGCGACAGCGGCGGCCTCGCCGACCAGGTGGTGGAGCTGGAACTGGTGCTGGCCGACGGGTCGGTGGTGACGGCGTCGCCCGGAGAGGACCTGTTCGACGCCGCCAGGGTCGGGCTGGGCGCGCTCGGCGTACTGACCGCGGTCACCTTCCGCGTGGAGCCGGCGTTCCTGCTGCACAACCGCCGCCGCCGGATGACGCTCAGCGACATCCTCGACTCGCTGGACGCGATGACCTCGGCCAACGAGCACCTCGACTTCTTCTGGCTGCCGCACACCGACGCCTGCCTGGTCAAGACCAACAACAGGAGCCCCGGACCGCCCAGCCCGCCGAGCGCCCTCAAGCACTGGCTCGACAACACCTTCCTGGAGAACACCGTCTTCGGCGCGGCCTGCGCGCTGGGCGCCCGCTTCCCCGCGCTGATCCCGCGCGTCAACGCGGCCAGCGCCGCCGCCCTCGGCGACTCCGAGTCCGTCGACACCTCGTACAAGATCTTCACGGCGCGGCGGGACGTGCGCTTCCTCGAGATGGAGTACGCCGTGCCGCGCGAACACCTGGGCCAGGCCCTGCGCGAGACCCGCGACCTCGTCGAGCGGATGGACTGGAAGATCACCTTCCCGGTGGAGGTGCGGGTGACGCCACCGAGCGACGCCTGGCTCTCCACCGCGTACGGCCGCCGGTCGGCGTACGTGGCCTGCCACATCTACCGGCCCACGCCGAACCCGGCCTACTTCGAGGGGGTCGAGGAGATCATGACCAGGCTGGACGGCCGTCCGCACTGGGGCAAGCTGCACACCCGCGACGCCTCCTACCTGGCGAAGGTGTATCCGCGGTTCGCGGACTTCGTCGGCCTGCGCGACCGGCTCGACCCCGGCCGCATGTTCGGCAACGCCTACCTGGAGAAGGTGCTGGGCTGAACCGGCCCGGCTACGGCGTGCCGGCCCGGCCCTGATCCGTCGTCTGGGCCTGCTCCAGCGTGGCCTCGTCCGGGGGCGGCGTCTCCACCGTGGCGTCGGGCTCGCTGGTCTCCTGCGACTGCGTCGGCTGCGGCGACGGGCGCGCCGTGCCGGTGTCGCTCGGCTTCACCGTCGGGGTGACGGTCGGCGACTTGGACGTCGGCGTGGGCGTCGGCGTCGGCGTCGGCGTCGGCTCCGGCGTGGACGCCGGGTCCGTGGCGGGGTTCGTCGCCTGGGTCTCGCGCACGGGCTCCTGGCTGGGCCGCTGCTTGTCTTCCTTGGCGGGCAGCTTGTTCTGCTTGGTCCTGGTGCCCGTCACGACGTCGTGGACGGTGGTCTGGGCGATCGCCTGGTACGCCAGGATGCCGCCCATGCTGACCGCGAAGACCAGCGCGGCGGCCACGCCGACCTTCACCCACGGCAGCGGCCTGCGCGGCAGGTCCACTGGGGCCATCACGAGGGTGCTCACTCCGGGCTCCTCGTCACGCACCGTAGCCGCCACGGCCGTCGCCAGCGCGCCCTGCCCCTCGACCGGTTCGGGCACTTCGTCCCCGGCGGGCTGCTCGCGCCGGGCGATCACCGTGTGCTGCTTCACCTTGTCGCCGGTGCGCTTCAGGTAGTGCGTGTAGACGGCGGTCGCGACCGTGCTCGCCACGCTCACGACGGCGGCGCCGATCACCGTACCGGCCACGCCCAGGTACGACGCGGCGACCGCGGCCGTCACCGCGGCGAGGGCGCTCCCTGCGATCTGCGGCACGCTCAGCTCGAACTTCGGCCGGTCGCCGCTCATCCCCCGGATCAGTCCTCTCTGCATGCGCTAGGTAAAGGCTTCTTCGTGAATAGACGCGAGCGCGTGTCCTGTTGTTCCTGTGACGTGCGCGACAGGCACTCTCCCGCTCGTGCCCCGACGATTCGGCCTGCCCTCCGTGTACCTCGCCGCGGCCGTGGTGACGGCCCTGGCCACAGCAGCGCCACTCACCGCGTCGCCCGCGTCCGGACTGGCCGCGCGACCGCCTCTGACCGAGCCAACGCGTCTGTACATCGTCACAGCGCGTGACCGTGCCGACGCTCGCAAGCTCGTCGGCCAGGGCAGGTGGCGGGTGCGGCGCTACTACACCGCCGCGCTCCCCGGCTTCGCCTCCTGGCTCACCGCCGCCGAGGTGAGGGAGCTGCGCGCCGATCCCCGGGTCCGCTGGGTGGAGCCGGACCGGCCGATCCTGCCCATGCCGCTCGCCCGCGCCCGCCGGGCCGGCGATCGCGGCGGCGGCAGGGGCAGCACGGTCTACGTCGTGGACGGCGGGGTGGACGTCGCCCGGTTCGGCGACAGGGCCTGGAGCGCCTACGACGCCACCGGCGGCACCGGAGAGGACTGCCGCGGCCACGGCACCCGCGTCGCGCGCATGGTCGCCGGGCCGGCGAAGGGGCTGGCGCCGCAGGCGGGCGTCGCCTCGGTCCGGGTGCTGGGCTGCGGCGGCTCGGGGAGCCTGTCGGACGTCCTGGCCGGGATCGACTGGGTCCACCGGCACGCCCGCGGGCCGGCCGTCGCCACCCTCGCGGTGGACGGCGCGTCCTCGCGGGCGCTGATGCGGGCCATGCGGCGGCTGGTGCGCTCCGGCGTCTTCGCGGTCGCCGCCTCCGACGATGGCACGTGCCGGGTGGCGCCGGGCGGGCAGGCGTTCTCGTCCGCCGTGCCGCGAGTGGCGGGCGCCGCCGCCCGATATCTGGAACTCCACCCCGACGCGGACCCGTCCACTCTGGCCTCTTGGCTCAAGTGCACAGCGGCGCGCGGCGCGATTCGCCAGAATCCCTCGGGGACCCTGCGCACCGAGGGGCCATGAAAAGGGATGGAACCGTCAAATGTGACCGGCGTCACATCGCCCCGAGGCTGTCCCAGCAAGCCGATGTTCGGACATGCCGGGTACGGTGCTGGCAGGCAACCGGCACACGCGAGAGACTCAAGGGTCCGGGGGAAGAATGAGCGCGCTGACGAAGGGACTCGCATGCAGGAGCTCCGACTCGTCGCGGTAAGTGAAGACGGAACCTATCTCGTACTGGCGACCGCCGGGCGAGGCACACGGTTCACGCTTCCCGTGGACGACCGGCTCCGCGCTGCCGTCCGTGGCAACTTCTCCCGTCTCGGCCAGTACGAGATCGAAGTGGAGAGTCCGTTGCGCCCCAAGGAGATCCAGGCACGCATTCGCGCCGGAGAGAGTGCCGAGGAGATCGCCGCCACCGCAGGCATCCCGGTCGAGCGCGTCCGCTGGTTCGAGGGCCCCGTGCTCCAGGAACGCGAGTACGTCGCCCAGCAGGCGCAGCGCGTCGCCGTCCGCATGCCGGGAGAGTCCTCGGCGGGCCCGACGCTCGGCGAACTCGTCGCCGAGCGGCTGACCAGGCGCGGCGTGCCCACCGACGAGATCGACTGGGACTCCGCCAAGCGCGACGACGGGCTGTGGCGGGTCAAGCTCGGCTACGTGTGGAACGGTCACACCAGACACGCCGAGTGGCTCTTCGACCCGCGCAGGCGCCACGTCTCCCCGCACGACGACGAGGCCATGCGCCTGTCCGCGGCCGACTTCGACCCCGCGCCGCCGGTGGCGGACACCACCGTCACGCCGTTCACGCCGCGCGTCGCCAAACTCCAGCCCGTCCCGCCGCTCGCCGCGGAGCCGCGCGCCTTCCCGTCGGTGGTCCGCAACCAGCCGGAACCGGACGAACCCACGGTGGGCTACCACTCCCCGGCACGCTCGGAGAACGCCTACACCCGAGACCACGACCGCACCCCCGCCACGCCGTCCCGAGAGACCCCTTTCGGCCCTGGCACGCCATCGCGTGAAGCCCCCTTCGGACCTGGCACGCCGTCGCGAGAGGTGCCGTTCGACCGCGACTTCTCCGCGCCGTCGCGAGAGGCCTCCTTCGACCGCGGCCCTGCCTGGCCGTCGCGGGACGCGTCCTTCGAGCGCGGGCCCGCCGTGCCCGGCGACCCTGATCACGAGCGGCGCCCGGACTCGCTCTCCCGCGACACCGGTTACGCGCGTCCCGGCGAGGCCCCGGCCCGCCGCGACGCCGCCTGGCTTCCGGACTTCGGTGCGGGCCGTACGCCTGAGCGCCCCGCCGTACGCGACGCCGACCCGATCTACGCGCCGGCCCCCCGCGACGCGGCACCTTCGCAACCGGCGGCGCGCACGCTTCCCTTCGACGAGGAGCCACCGGCAGCGCCTTCCCCCGCGCTCCCGAACGCCACGACGGCCCCTGCCACGCAGGTCCAAGGCGCGCAGACGCCGGACACCCACGCCCCCGGCACGGACACCGCGCCCGAGGCTCCGGCGACTCCTACCGCGGACACGCAGGCCACACCGGTCACGGAGGCCCCCGCGACGCGGGCCGCGGACGCGCAGACCACGGAGGCCCCCGCCACGCCGGTCACGAACACGCCGACCACGGAGGCCCCCGCCACCCGGGCCGCGGACGCGCCGGTCACTCCCGTCGCCGACGCGCCCACGACCGGTGCCGACGAACCACCGGCCGCTCCCACCGGAGAAACCGCCGCTTCCGAGGCGAAGGCATCGGCCGCTACGGCAGCCGACGCGGCACCCGCCTCCGGCCTCTCCGCAAGCGCCGGCACGACACCCGCGCCCGCCGAGGCGAAGGCACCCGCCGACGAGGACGCGACCACCGCGCCCAAGACGGCAGAGATCGCGGAGGCCGCAGTCGCGGAAGCCACGAACGAGGCCGTGGAGGCCACGAACGAGGCCGTGGAGGCCACGAACACCGAAGCCATCCGGCCCGAGGCCGCTGGCGACAACCAGGCCCCCGAGCCTGCCACGGTCACGCAGCCCGCGAAGGCGGACTCCGAGCGAGTGGCAGCCGTGGAAGCTCCCGAGGAGACGGTGGCCGAGGACACCGCCGCCGCAGCGGCCCCAGCACCGGCCGAGGACACCACCGCCGCAGCAGCTCAGGTGTCGGCCGAGGCAGCGCCTGCGCAGACCGCCGACACGGAGAGCAAGACCGGCGGGGAGCCCGAAGCCGTCCCGGAGACGCCCACGAGCAAGCAGGAAGAGCTCGAGACCGTTCCCGAGCAGCCGACAACGGTCACGAAGGAGTCCGCAGCCAACGTGGAACAGCCCGCGGCCGTCACGGAAGAGTCCGCAGCTGCCTCCGAGACGCCGGCACCTGTGTCCGAAGCGTCGGCAGCCGCGCCGGAACGGCCGGCAGCAGCAGCACAGGAAGAGCCTGCTCCGGAGAAGCCCGCACCCGCCGACGAGAAGCACGAGAAGCCTGCCGACATGACGAAGCCGGACACGACGGAGCCAGACACGACGGAGCCGGACACGACGGAGCCGGAGCCGACGCAGCCGGAGCCGGCGCAACCGCAGGCTGCCGAGTCCGAGACCGGCGTGCCCGCCGCCCGGGAGAGCGCAGAGGACCGGACGAAGGGGCGGAAGCCCGCGGCGAAGGAGACGCCGGTCCCGGTGCCTTCTCCCCCGCCCGCCCCAGCGGCCCGGCAGGCACGCAAGGGCTCGCGGGGCCGCCGCGCGTCGGTGCCCACGTGGGACGAGATCATGTTCGGCGCCCGCCGCCAGGACTGACCACCACCGCCGGCACCGGACGGACGAGCGGTTCGGCCATCCGACGCGGGGGCAAGGCCACCACCCGAGAAGGCGCTGCCACGGCCCGAGAGGGCCGCGGCCCGAGAGGAGCGCCTCGGTTCGGGGTTACGGCGTTGGGGGGTTCAGGAAGGGGGCCAGCCAGTCGGGGGTGACCTCCGCGGGGAAGGCCGTCGCCTGCTCCTGTGAGACGTCGATCGCCGAGTAGCCGCCCTTGCCCGCCCCCACCCCAGCGGTCAGCGTGTAGACCCCTGCCCGCCGCTGGAACCAGGTCTGCCTGAGACGCCAGCCCACGACGGCCCGGCGCTCCACCACCGCCTGCGACCGCCTGAGGGAGCCTGACCGCACCGCGAGCCGCACCCCGTCGTAGCCGTGCCCCAGCGACCTGTACCGGTCCAGCCCGATGGGCACCCCCACGCCCGCCAGTAGCACCGCCAGCACGGCGAGGATCCACCAGAGCGGGCTCGCGGTCAGCACCGCCGCCACACCGGCGGCGCCCGCCACCACCAGCCACGGGACCACGGCGCGGAACAGGCGGCGGTTGCGGGCGACGGGCGGGTGGCGGCGCAGGTCGGCCCGGTAGGGGCCGACGGCCTCGCCGGTGACGTGGACGGCGACGGCGCGCGGGACGTCCGGCAGGAGTTGCCCGCGCGTCTGCGAGTCGCCGAGGCCCGTCACGATCGCCCAGGCGCGGACGACGCCCGCCCACCGCTCGGCCAGCCCGTCGACGATCTCGTACCCGCGCACCCGCCGGGACTCCAGCGACACGCTGCGCCGGTTGATCAGCCCTCGCTCGGCCACGAGATAGCCGTCGCGGGACTTGAGCGTGAAGTCCCAGTTGAAGACGGCGTACATGACGCCGCCCGCGACCGGCATGGCGAGCACGAGCGCCAGCGCGAAGGCCATCAGGACGAAGGGGTGGTCCCAGAGCCACTCCCCGACGGTCCAGGCGGCGTCTCTGCCGAAGCCGAGGTTGTCGCCCCACTGGAAGGCCAGGCCGATGGCGCCGCCTGCGAGGGCGAACGGGGTGAGCAGGTACGCGCCGGACAGCGGCCCGTACAGCAGCCAGGCGCGCGGCACCTTGAAGAGCGGGCGCTCGGACGGCCCGGCCGGGACACTGACCTGCTCGGGGTGCGCCGCGCGAGCCCGCCGCAGCAGGACGGACTTGAGCCGCTCGGCCTCGTGCAGCGTGACGCCGTCGAGCTCGCCCTCCTCTTCGTCACCGCCGCTCGCGCCGGTGTCGATCTTCAGGACGGCGAGGCCGAGCAGTCGGTGCATGGGCGGGGTGGACACGTCCACGCCGCGGATACGCTCGAGCGGGATGGTCCGGACGGACCTGCTGATCAGGGACCGCTTGATCTCCAGCCGGTCGCCCAGGATCTGGTAGCTGAACGTCGCCCACCTGATGACGGCGAAGACCACGGTGGCACCGACGCCGAACGCCGCCCACGCGTACGACCTGGCGGAGAAGCCGCCGACGAACAGCAGCCCGACGAGCGGCACGAGCAGCGAGGGCAGCATCCGCACGGGGTCGATGAGCAGCACCTTGGGGCTGAGCCGCGTCGCCAGGCCGCTGGGCGCGGGAGGATTCGCGGGCTCGGCGGGCGGAAGGTGCGGAGGCGGCTGCGTCAAGTCGCATCGTCCCTGAGTGCTTCCGCGCGGTGCGCGAGCTGCTCGGCCAGCCCCGCCGCCACCTGGTAGTCGAGCCCCTTGATCGTGGACGAACCCGCGTGCGAGGCGGTGCGGATCTCCAGCGTGGCCAGCCCGAGCAGGCGCTCCATCCAGCCCTGCGCCTTGTCGACGGTCTGGATGCGGCTCACAGGCACGAACACCCACTCCCTGGTGAGGAAGCCCGACCGGGCGTAGACGACGTCGCCGGACAGCTCCCACCGGTGGACGGCGTAGCGCACGAACGGCTCAGCGGCCAGGAACGGGGTCGCCAGCGCGCCCACGATGACGGGCAGCAGCCACGGATGGCCGGCCAGCCACTGCGGCACCCAGGGCCACCCGCTGCCGCCGACCCACACGCCGGCCAGCACCGCCCCACCCACGAGCAGCACGAAAGCGATCGCCGACTCCAGCAGCCACAGCCGGACGGCCTTCGGCGAGACGCGGTGCGCCGGATCGCGCAGCGGGCCTGTTGACGTCACAAGCCCAGCTTAGGGCTCGGCCGCCGCCCTCAGCGTTCTCTCGCCGGGGCCATGCGCCCCGGGGCCCCTTCGACCAGCAGCGGCATCGAAGACGTTCACCAGAGCGCCTATCCGCCAGGGACGGAGCCAGGGCCTCTGCACCGGGGTGTGCAGCCTAGGTGGCCCCCTCGGCGGGTGCCGAAGCCCAGAGGGCGCTTCAGCGGGTGCCGGTGCCGGGAGGGTGCGGGTGGCGGAGTCCGTCGGGCGGGCGTTCGGGGCGCATCGCCGCCATCCGCAGCCGCGTCCACGACGACCGGAACGGCTGACTTTTTTCGGTGCGCGGGCCGCGAGGCGTCGGTCGGCGCCGATGGGCGCGCGGCCCCTCGGCCCCTTCGGGCGGCCGTTCTCACGGGACGGTCCCCCTCGCGCCGGAAACCAGCAGGTTGGAGAAGGGAGCCGGGACGCCGCACGGCGATCTCTGCGAGCCCGCAAGGCCCGCCGAATCTCCAGCGGGTCAACCGTGCTTGTGTCCAACCTCACCCCATAAATGCCGTGATTCCCGCGCTTTTCGGAGCGTTTACCGGTCACCGACCCTTCCGAAACGGTCGGCGCATCGCCGAGAGCCGCGTAGCATCTTGCGACATGGGGCTCTGTAACACGGCAGGACTCGTGCGACGGGCCGTTGTCCTTGTGACAGCGGTGACAGCCGTCGTCGGCCTGGCGGGGTGCGCGCCCTTCGTCGGCAGATCCCAGGCCAAGGAGATCGCTCAGATCAACGTCTCGAGCCCGGAGCTCCGCGACGGCGAGCCGCTGCCGCGCGACTTCTCCTGTGACGGCAACCAGGGCAGCCCGCCGCTGCGCTGGTCGAGCGCGCCCCTGCCTGACGCCAAGTCGATCGCGATCGTGGTCGACTCACATACTCCGTCCGAATCGGCCGTGCACTGGGTGCTCTACAACATCCCGGCGACCACGACCGAGCTGGGGCCGAACGCCGCCGAGAACCCGCCGGACGGTTCCGGTCAGGCCAAGGTGACCAGCGGCAAGGCGGGCTACCAGCCCCCTTGCGCCAAAACGGGCAGCTACCGGTTCAGCGTCTACACGCTCAACGGGAAGGTCGACCTCCCGGAGGGTGCCTCCCTCCCCGAGATCCTCAAGAAGATCGCGGACAAGACCATCGCCCGTGGCCGTCTCACGGCGGTCAACATCGAGTGAGATGCCGAACACCGCTGGTAGTACTCGTTACCCATTCTGCACTTAGGGTGTGACAACGCTCGTAGTGGTCCGACAGAATCAGATCCAATTGTTAGGCGTTGGTGATCAACGGAGGCAGGTCGCGTCGATGGCCGCGCGATCTCACCGGCGCCACAGGGAGGCCATGGCTTTGAGGGTGGTGCAATGATCGCGGTCGTAGTGAGCTTGGTCGCTGTCGTGCTCCTCGTGCTCGTCGTCGTGGCACTGGGCATGCGTTCGATGAGTCGCCGGGAGAGCTCGCTTCCTCCGGAGCGGCTCAAGCAGATGGCCGAGAAAGAGGAGATGACTCTCGCCCGATCTACGGACGAGTTCGCCGCGCATGAACCGCGGATGACCAATTTCACCCCTGACTTCAGCCCGATAGACGCACCAAAGCCGCCCAAGCCGGTGCGTACCGGCCAGCGTGGCAAGCGTGGCGTCGACGAGTGGGGCAACCCGACCTCCGACGACGAGGACGAGGAGTTCTGGGCGAACATCCGCAGCGACGCGGAGGAGGGCGGCTTCGGCGCCGGGGGCACGGTCGCGGCTCGCAAGGGCGCCTCTCGCCCGGTCGAGCGTCCGGCCGCCGAGCGTCCCGCACCTGAGCGTCCCACCTCTGAACGCCCCGCCCCTGAACGTCCTGCTGCCGAGCGTCCCGCGGAGCGTGAGCGGCCGCGCCGCGCCAGGCGCGAGCGCGTCGCGGCCGACCCGAACGCCGCCACCGTCCAGGCCCCACTGCCGCAGCGCCAAGTCCCCGCTCCCGCCGCCCCGGCCGCCAACCTGGCCGACCTGGTGGAGCCCGCGCCGCGCCGCGCTCCCAGCGCCTCCGACCTGGCCGACCAGCGCACCGTGACGTTCTCCGCCGACGTGATGAGCATTCTCGGCGCGGGCGCCCAGCAGGTGCCCCCGACACGCCCCGCCGACCCGCTGTCGGGCAACGGCTCGTACCAGGGCAACGGCAGCGGCTCCTTCCCAGCACAGCCTCAGGCGTCCAGCGGTTCTTTCCCCGCGCAGCCTCAGGCGTCCAGCGGTTCTTTCCCCGCGCAGCCTCAGGCGTCCAGCGGGTCCTTCCCGGCGCAGCCCGTCGCTCCGATCCACGGCGCGCCCACCAGCGACCCGTTCCCCGCCGCCTACAACCGCGCCGCCGATCCGATCGAGACCACCTGGACCACCCCGCCCCCCGCCTCGACGACGTCCGGTTCCTGGAGCGCCGGGCCCGACATCTTCGACGAGCCGGGCGCCGGCTCCACTCCGAGCGACTCCTGGCCCGCGTTCGAGCAGCCCGCGCGCCAGTCGTACCCGGCCTCGTACGAGGTGCGCTCCGGCTGGGCCGTGGCCGACGACTCCGACCCGCTGACCGGCCCGTCCCCCGCCACCGGCACCCCGACCGCGCCCGCGCGGGCGGTCTCCGCCTACGACGACGTGCTGTCGGCCCCGCCCCCGCAGGGCGCCTTCGCGTACGAGACCGGCGACTACGCCGACCCGGCGGGGCAGGCACAGCCCGCCGCCTGGCCGGAGCAGCAGCCGGCGAGCAACGCGAG
>NZ_JBEXUP010000168.1:0-18190 GCF_040614375.1 Nonomuraea sp. NPDC005983 | reverse complement strand
GGCAGCCCCTAACTCAGGCCACCGCGCCCGACGGGGCGGTTGCTATTGCTGGGCGCCGGCCGCCCGTGCACTGGATGTCCCAGCCCGCGGCGGCGGCCCGGTCGTGGGCCCGGCGCACCTCGGACAGCGACGGGAAGGCGGACGGCCGGAGCAGGAGGACGCGTGCCGCCCGCAGCGTCAGGTAGTCGTCGAGCTCGGCCGTGGTGCGGACCTCCACCGCCACCGACGCCGCCACCTGGTCCTGCAGGGTGGCGTGCGCGTAGACGTCGCCCACGGGGAAGGGGCGTTCGATGACCTCGATGCCGTAGGAGTCGAGCGCGATGAGCTGGCCGTCCTCGGAGTAGGCGCCGCCGCAGTCGACCGCCAGCGTGAGCGCCGGGTACGCCTGCCGCACGGCCCGCACGGGCTCGACGTCCCAGCCGGGACGGATGTCCAGCGTGACGTGCCCGTAGCCCGCGCAGACCAGCTGGTTGACCCGCACCACCAGGCTCTCCAGCGACGGGTCGGGGCTGAGCCTGACGCTGGCCATCACCGAGGTGCGGGTGCCGCCGATCGCCTCGGCAAGGGGGACGCCGCGCATCCGGGTCCACAGGTCCCAGCAGGCCATGTCGACGGCCGGGTCGCCGCTGTGGACGGTGTCGGGGTGCTCCCAGTCGGTGCCGATGAGCAGCGCGCCGAGCGACTCCTCCAGCCTGGACCAGGTCTTCGGGTCGGGCGACAGGGCCTCGCCCCAGCCCGTCATGCCGCCGTGATCAGTGAGCTTCACGAGCAGGCTCTCCGACCGCCTGCCGAACGGCAGGACGAGCCGGAAAACCTCAAGCTCCCGAACTTGCGGCATGTACCCCCCTCTTATGACGCGGTTCCTTCCAGTGTGCCCGCCTTGGCCATGTGGGCAAAACGCGGTGCCACGAACGCCGCCAGGATGGCGAGGACGAAGGCGAAGGCCAGCCCCATGAGATAGGTCTCGCCGGTGGCCGTGAAGAGGGCGCCGGCGATCGCGACGGCGACGACGGTGAACACCGACTCGCCGACGCCGACGGCGGCCGTGTTCTGCCCCTCCTCCCCCTGCTTGGACATCTCCAGCACCAGGACGGAGACCGTCGGGTGCAGCGCGCCGATGCCGAGGCCGGAGATGGCCATGGCCACGTACGCCACGGCGAGGGGCACGGAGTCGATGAGCACGAGCGAGATCAGCGCGATGCCGGCGGCGATCATGAAGGCGCCGCCGCGCATGGCGGTCAGGTGGGAGATCGTGCCGCGTCCCTTGATCCAGGAGCCGGTGGACCAGCCGAGCGCGCCGACCGTCAGGACGATCCCGGCGCCGGTGGGCGTCAGGCCGCGCTCGCTGATCAGCATGAGCGGGATGAGGACCTCGGCCGCCATCAGCCCGCCGTAGGCCAGGCCGCGCAGCACGGGCGCGGACGGGAGCCCGCGGGCGGCCCTGAGCGCGCCGGCGGGCAGCAGCTTGGGCAGCGCCACGGCCAGCAGCACGAGCCCGGCCGCGAGCAGCGGGATCCCGCCGAGCTTGAGCGCGCTGCCGTACTGGATGAGCGCGGCGGCGACCGCGGTGAGCGTGGCCCACACCAGCTTGCGGCCCAGGCCGGGCGCGGGCTCGGCGTTGCCGCCGTCGAGGTCCCGTCCGGACGTGCCGCGCCAGAGCAGCAGACCGGCGGGGACGACGATCAGCGAGACGCCCAGGAAGATCCACCGCCAGTCGAAGTTCTGCACGACGAACCCGGCGATGGCCGGCCCCACCATGGACGGCACCACCCAGGCGGCGGAGAACAGCGAGAACACCCGGGGATGCATGGCCGCCGGGTACGCGCGGGCGACCAGCACGTACAGCGCGACCTGGACGAGGCCCGCGCCGAGGCCCTGGAGGAAGCGTCCGGCGACGAAGATCTCCATGTTGGCGGCGAACCCGGCGACAAGCAGCCCGGCGACGAAGCCGGCGATGCCGACGGCGATCGGCGCAAGCGGGCCCCGCACGTCGCTCCACCGCCCGCCGAGCACGGTGGCGATCACGCTGGCGGCGAGCGTGGCGCTGAAGGCCAGGTTGTACAGGTGCATGCCGCCGAGTTCGCGGGCGACCACGGGCATCGCCGTCGCGACCGCCATCGCCTCGAACGCCACCAGCATGACCAGCGCGACCAGCCCCACGCTGAGCGCCCGGTAACTGGACGAGACCACACTGACGGGAGGGGCTTCAACAGTACTTGTCATACCCGGCAACGTACGGCGAAGCCCCAGGCCGGCACATCGGGCGGCGGGCCTAGGCCCTTCGCCCTAAGGCATGAGGGGGTCGATGCCGCCCAGGAGGAGGTCGAGGCCGAACCGGAAGCGCTCCTCGCCGTCGGCGTCGATCAAGGCGTCGACGTGCCTGGTCACGAACGGGAACTGCGCCGGCGGCAGCGAGCCGTAGTAGTCGGCGATCTGCCCGATGAAGGACTCTATGTACTCCTTCGGATCAGACCGCCCGGAGGCACGCATCCTCGTCCAGTGCAGCGAGCCCTCGAAGGCGTCGCCGGAGATGTAGAGGGTGAGCCGGTCCAGCACGAGCGCGGCGTTGCCGGGCGACATGCCGGCCTCGATGAGCAGCCCGAGGAGGAACTCGCCGACGCGCAACGCGTTCGGCCCGGTGGGGATCGTGGCCAGCGCCGCCCTGGCCACGTCCGCGTGACCGCACAGCACCCTGTGGGCCTCCAGCGCGTACTCGCGGAGCTGCTCCCTCCAGCGGGACGGGTCTCGCTCCGGCAGCTTGATCTCGCCCAGCACCCGGTCGTAGATCAGCTCCAGCAGTTCTTCCTTGTTGGCCACGTGCGCGTAGAGCGAGGCGGGGCCGGTGTCGAGCTCCTGGGCGACGCGCCGCATGCTCAGCGCGTCGAAACCCTCGGCGTCGAGGACGTGCAGCCCGGTCTCGACGATGAGGTCCTGGCTGAGTTGTCGCTTGACGGGCTTGCGCGACCTGCGCCACGGCGGGGTGGGCACCTCTGCGTTGCTTCCCATGCCGAACACTGTACTTGACACGAACGCTGTTCGCCATTAAAACGATGTTCGTAACGAACGCCGTTCGTAAAGAAGAACACTGTTTTGGAGGACCTGATGACCGTCACCACCCCCCTGGCGAGCTCCGAACACCAGCGATACCGCTGGCGTTGGGTCGCGCTGTTCATCATCCTGGCCGCCGAGGTCATGGACCTGCTCGACGCGCTCGTCACCACCATCGCCGCCCCCACGATCCAGAAGGAGCTCGGCGGCACGTCCAGCCTGGTGCAGTGGCTGGGCGCCGGCTACACGCTGGCCATGGCCGTCGGCCTGATCACCGGTGGCAGGCTGGGCGACCTGTTCGGCCGCAAGCGGATGTTCGTCGTCGGCGCCCTCGGCTTCACCGCGATGTCCCTGGTCTGCGGCGTCGCGGCCAGCCCTGAGATGTTGATCGGCGGGCGGGTTCTGCAGGGCCTGTTCGGAGCCGTGATGCTTCCGCAGGGGCTCGGCCTGATCAAGGAGATGTTCCCGCCCGAGGAGATCGGCAAGGCGTTCGCCATGTTCGGGCCGGTGATGACGATCTCGTCCGTGGGCGGCCCGATCCTCGCCGGCTGGCTGGTCGACGCCGACCTGTGGGGCACCGGCTGGCGCATGATCTTCCTGATCAACCTGCCGGTCGGGCTCGCCGCCGCGCTCGCCGGGATGCGGTTCCTGCCCGAATACTGGCTCTCCGACGCCACCCGGCTCGACCTGCTCGGCGTCGTCCTCGTCTCCAGCGCAGGCTTCCTGCTCATCTACCCGCTCATCCAGGGCCGCGAGCTCGGCTGGCCCGTCTGGACGTTCCTCTCGATGGCCGCCTCCGTCGTGCTCTTCGCGCTGTTCGCCGTCTACGAGTCGCGCCGCGCCCGCTCCGGCAAGGACCCGCTGGTCACGCCCGGGCTGTTCCGCAAGCGCTCCTTCACCGGCGGGCTCATCGCCGGGCTGGCGTTCTTCTCCGGCTTGATCGGGCTGAGCCTGGTCTTCACCCTCTACACCCAGG
Organism: Nonomuraea sp. NPDC005983; assembly: GCF_040614375.1. Taxonomy (NCBI): domain Bacteria; kingdom Bacillati; phylum Actinomycetota; class Actinomycetes; order Streptosporangiales; family Streptosporangiaceae; genus Nonomuraea; species Nonomuraea sp. NPDC005983. The sequence continues at coordinate 14,166 of NZ_JBEXUP010000168.1, read as the reverse complement.
TCGGGCTCGGCTACAGCCCGCTCAAGGCCGGTCTGACCGGCCTGCCGCAGGCCGTCGGCGGCGTCATCGGCTTCGGCCTGGCACTGTCCGGCCTGCAGGAGAAGCTCGGACGCGGCCTCCTCCAGATCGGCACCACCGTCATGGCCGCCGGCGCGGTCGTCCTCGGCCTGACCGTGCACTTCGCCGGCCTGGACGTCAGCCCCTGGCAGCTCGCCCCCGGCCTCGCCCTGGTCGGCATGGGCATGGGCCTGACGATGGCGCCGTTCTTCGACATCGTGCTGGCCGGGGTCGAGCCGCACGAGTCGGGCTCCGCCTCCGGCACGCTCACCGCGATCCAGCAGCTCGGCGGCGCGCTCGGCACCGCCGTCCTGGGGACGCTCTTCTTCAACCTGCTCAAGGACCAGTGGAGCTTCGGCTCGGCGATGCAGGTGACCGTCTGGGTCGAGGTCGGGCTGCTGGCCCTCACCTTCGCCCTGTCGTTCCTGCTTCCCCGCAAGGCCCGTCCCGGCCAGGCGGGCCACTGACCCGCCTGACGAGGGCGCGGGCCTTCCCACCAGGGAGCCCGCGCCCTCTCGGCGTCGACAGGGCACCTCCCCCGCTCCCGCCGCCTTCGAAAGGCAACCGAGGGACCTCGACTGTGCGGTCAGGAGCGTGCGCCGACGTGCCGTTCGGCCCACTGCGCGATGTCGCGGCGTTCGATCGCCGCCGCCATCAAGTCGGGGAAGGCGTCAGGTGTGCACGCGAACGCGGGGACGCCCATCGCCGCCAGCGCGGCGGCGTTCTCGTGGTCGTAGAACGGCGCGCCCTCGTCGGACAGCGCCAGCAGCACGATCACCTGGATCCCCGCCTGGGTCATCGCCGCCACCCTGCGCAGCATCTCCTGCCTGATCCCGCCCTCGTACAGGTCGCTGATCAGCACGAAGATGGAGTCGGACGGCCGGGTGATGAGCCCCTGGCAGTAGGCGATGGCCCTGTTGATGTCGGTGCCGCCGCCCAGTTGCGTGCCGAACAGCAGCTCCACCGGGTCGTGGAGCTGGTCGGTCAGGTCGACCACCGCCGTGTCGAACACCACGATGGACGTCCGCAGCGACCGCATCGAGGCCAGCACCGCGCCGAACACGCTGGAGTACACCACCGACGCCGCCATCGACCCGCTCTGGTCGACGCAGAGCACGACCTCCCGCTGGACCGCCCGCTGCCTGCGCGCGTACCCCACCAACCGGGACGGGACGACCGTGTTCCGCTCCGGCAGATAGTTCTTGAGGTTCGCCCGGATGGTCCGGTTCCAGTCGATGTCCGCCACCCGCTTGGGGCGGTGCGTCCTGGCCGAGCGGTCGAGCGCGCCGGTGACAGCGGCCCTGGTCTTCTGCGCCAGCCTGCGTTCCAGCTCCGCCACCACCGCGCGCACCACCGCCCTGGCGGACTCGCGCGCCTGCTCGGGCATGACCCGGTTGAGCGCGAGCAGGGTCCCGACGAGATGCACGTCGGGCTCCACGGCCTCGAGCATCTCCGGCTCCAGCAGCAGCCGGGTCAGGTTCAGCCGCTCGATCGCGTCCTTCTGCATCACCTGCACGACCGTGGACGGAAAGTACGTGCGGACGTCGCCCAGCCACCGCGCCACTCGCGGCGCCGACGCCCCCAGCCCGCCGGCCCGGCTGCCCTGCCCGTCGCCCCGCCCGTCGGGCCCACCGCCTCGGCCGCCCTGCCCGTCGTACAGCGCGGCCAGCGCGCCGTCCATCTTGGCGTCGGCGCCCTGCAGCCCGAACCCGGTGCCGTCGGCGTCGCCGCCGCCCAGCACCAGCCGCCACCTGCGCATCCGCTCATCCATGTGCCCTCCCCAGGATCGCTAGCACGGTCCGCGCAGCGGTGTCCGCGCGGCGCTCGTCGAGGCCCCGCTCGCCCGCGTCCTCCCGCCGCCCCGCCGAACGGACGCGCTCACCGATCGCCCTGCGTTCCGGCGCGGCGAAACCGGCGAAGGTACGGCGCAGCAGGGGCAGCACGTCGATGAACTGGTCACCGCCGAGCCCGCTGAGCCATCGGTCGACCAGCCGCAGCAGCCGAGGATCGTGCACCAGCAACAAGCCGCCACCGGCCAGGAACCCCTCGACCCAGGCGGCGGCCCGCGCGGGCGCCTGCCCACGGGACACGGCCCGCGACATCCGCTGCTCGGCGTCGTCGAGCTCCCCGGCGTCGAGCAGGATCCGCGTCAACCGTCCCTCGATGAGCCCGTGCAGATCGCCGCGGTCGCAGATCCCCTGCAACGCCCCCAGCCAGCGCGCCCGAGGCGCAGCCCTGCCGGCCTCGTCGAACGGCGCACCCCCGCCACCTCCAGCCGAAGCCCCCTCCCCACCATCGACGCCACCATCGACGCTGGCGCCGGCGCCAGGCACGGCATCGGCAGCGTCGCCGGTGGCGAACGGGGAATCCGCCTCGCTGGTAGCGCCCGTGGGAAGAGGTGGGGCCTCGTCAAGGAGGGCGACGGCGGCGTGGACCGCATCGATGTTGGTCAGGAGAGCCGCTGCGGCCGCATCGTCGAGGCCGGTGACCGCGACAGGAAGGCCGACGCGGATGCGGTCCAGCATCGAGTGCACGATGACCGCGAGCCCATCAGCCGAGGTGCCGCGCACGTCGCCGTAGCGATGCGCGCGAACCATCGCGGGCAGCGCCGTCATCAGGTGAGTGACGTCGGTGTCGAGCGCGGCCCTGGCCGACAGGGCCGCGAGCACCTCGGGCAGCGCGTCCGGGAGGTCGGCGAGCAGGCACTGTTCGACCAGCCCGGTCAGTTCGGCCAGCGAGACGCCCCCCGCCCCGGCCCCACCCGCCGAACCGCCCCGGCCCCCCGAAGGCGCGGCGGGCGGCACCGAGGGCCCGGCAGGCGACGCCGGGGCGGGTGGGGAGTTGGTGGCGAGGTCACGGGCGCGTTGGGTGGCCGCCGTCGCGACCGTCATCCCGAGGGCCGCCGCCTCGATGAGCGTGAGGTCGTACTCCGGCTGCCACGACAGGGTCCACGTCTCCCTGAACGTGCCCTTGCCCCGCGACTCCCCCTGCGTCGCCCACCCCACGCCCAGCAGCCGCAGCCGGTGCAGCAGGTGGCTGCGTTGCAGGTCGAGCGGTTTGCGCAGGTCGAGGTCGAGGGTGCGTTCCAGTGCCTCGGGCTTGAGCCGCAGCCGCCGCTGCTGGTCGCGGAGGTCGCGTTGGAGCGGCACCATAGGGGTGCCGTCGGTGACGTGGCCGAGCCGGTCGCCGACCACCAGGCGGCGCTGGATCAGCTCGACCGCCAGGTCGTCGCCCTCGCACAGCACGGCCCGGGTCGCCTGCGTCACCTCGTCCAGCCCGGCGAGCGGCCTGCCGCGAAGGGTGGCGAGGCCTTGCGCGAGGCGTACCGCCTCGATGACGTGCGCCGACGACACGGCCAGCCCCTCGTCGCGGAGCACCGCGGCGGCGTCGGCCAGCCACCGCTCCACGGGCCGGTCGGGGACGGTGAACAGGTGGTGGTACCAGCCCGGCGAGCTGATGCCGGCGCCGTAACCGCTCCACCAGGCCAGCCGCCCGTACGTCCAGGGCACCCAGGTCAGCTCGGCCTTCACCTTGGGCAGCCCGCGCAGGATCGCGTCGTCGGCCCTGGCCGGGGGCAGCGGCTCGGTCAGCGCGGGGACGTGCCATGCGCCGCACACCACCGCGATCCGTTCGAAGCCCTGCTTGACGGCGGCGCGGAGGGCCCGGCGCATGTACGCCTCGCGCCTGGCCTCGCGCTCGTCGGGCTCGTGCCCCTCGCGCACGGCGGTGACGGCCTCGGCGATCACCTCGAACGGCGTGTCGCCACGGTGCTCGACGACGTCCTCCCACCAGCGTTCGGGGTCGTCGTAACCGGCGGCCCGGGCGAGCGTCGCGATGGGATCGGCCCGAAGGTCCGAAATGTCCCGACCGTCACCGGTGCCCTGGCCACCCCCGCCATCGCCGTCGCCGTCATCAGCGTGGCCGCCCCCGCCTCCGCCCCCGCCCCCGCCTCCGTCGTCGTCACCATCGGCGAGCGTGTGAGACGCGGGCAGGTCGCAGAAACGCAGCGGAACGCCGGACGCCGTCGCGTACGTGATGGCCTGCCACTCAGGAGAGAACTCGGCGAACGGCCAGAACGCCGCACTGGACGGCCGGCCCGGGACGTGCGCGAGCAGCGCCACCGGCGGCTCCAGGTCGGGGGCGAGGGAGACGAGCGCGTCGGCCTCCGGCGGCCCCTCGACGAGGATCGTGTCAGGCCGGAGACGTTCGAGCTCACGCCGCACGGCCCGGGCCGATCCGGGGCCGTGGTGTCGTACTCCGAGGATGGAGATGCTCATGACACCTCGCGGCAGGCGCGGTAGAAGTCGCTCCAGTCGCGGCGCTCGCGCACGACGGTCTCCAGGTACTCGCGCCACACCACCCGATCCGACACCGGCTCCTGTACGACCGCGCCCACGATCCCGGCCGCCACGTCGGACGGCCGCAGCACCCCGTCGCCGAAGTGCGCGGCGAGCGCGATCCCGCTGGTGAGCACCGAGATCGCCTCGGCCGTCGAGAGCGTGCCGCTCGGCGACTTGACCTTGGTGCGGCCGTCCTCGGTCACGCCCGTGCGCAGCTCGCGGAAGACCGTCACGACGCGGCGGATCTCGGCCAGGCCCGTGGTGGTCTCGGGCAGCTCCAGCGACTGCCCGAGCTGGGCGACGCGGCGCGAGACGATGTCCACCTCCTCCTCGGCGGTGGCGGGGACGGGCAGCACGACCGTGTTGAAGCGGCGGCGCAGCGCGCTCGACAGCTCGTTGACGCCCCTGTCGCGGTCGTTGGCGGTGGCGATGACGTTGAAACCTCGCTCCGCCTGCACCTCGCGGTTCAGCTCGGGGATCGGCAGTGTCTTCTCCGACAGCACGGTGATCAGGGCGTCCTGGACGTCGGACGGCATGCGGGTGAGCTCCTCGACCCGGGCGATCCGGCCTTCGGACATGGCTCGCATCACGGGCGAAGGGGTCAATGCCTCGATCGAGGGGCCCTCGGCCAACAGCCTCGCGTAGTTCCAGCCGTACCGGATGGCTTCTTCCGCGGTTCCGGCCGTGCCCTGCACGAGCAGCGTCGAGTCGCCGCTGATCGCGGCGGCCAGGTGCTCCGACAGCCAGGTCTTGGCCGTGCCGGGCACGCCGAGCAGCAGCAGGGCGCGGTCGGTGGCGAGCGTGGCGACGGCGACCTCGACGATGCGGCGGGCGCCGACGTACTTGGGGGTGATGCGGTCGCCGTCGCCCAGGATGTACGCCGTCACCGCCCACGGCGACAGCTTCCAGCCGGGCGGCCTGGGACGGTCGTCGTCCTTGGCGAGCAGGGCCAGTTCCTCCGCGTACTGGGCTTCCGCGTGGGGGCGCAGGACGGTCATGCAAGCTCCTTGGTCATGTCGGCACGGAACCGCAGCAGGGCGGCGACCTGCTGGATGGGTTGCTCGGGCGAGTAGCGTTCCGCCAGGTCGCAGAGCGCGGGGTCGATGCGCTCGCCGGCGAGCTTGACCAGCTCGCCGAGGTTCCACGGCTGGCTGCTCGCCACCTTGAGGATCTTGCGGAGGACGGCGGTGGCCAGGCCCTCGCGCCAGTGCGGGGAGACGCCGCCCAGCACCATGATCAACTGACTGTCAACATCATGGTTTTTCACGAAATTAGCCGCTAGTTCCTGCTGCTCGTTCGGCCCCAGGGCGCCGAGGAGGTCGGCGATCGGGTCCCAGGCGAACATCGCCCGCGCCCACTCCGGGTCGCGTTGCAGGACGGCGGCGCGCACCCAGGCCGTGCGGACCTCGGAGTCCCAGTCGGGGATCTTCATCGCGAGCAGCCTCGCGGCCGCCTGCCCCCAGGTGGCCAGCGGCGCGCGGGCGACGACCTGCTGCAACCACCAGGCCCGCTCCCCGATGCCGCGCGGCGGCTTCGGCCGGACGCCGTCGCGCTCCATCGCCCTGTCGCACTCCCCGGGCGGTTCGACGACGATCGTGTCGCCGGCGATCGTCAGGCAGGCGCGGGCGCGTTCCGCCATGCGCCGCGCCAGGCGCGACCCGGGCAGGCGGGTGAGCAGGTTCGCGGCCTCCTGGCGTACCTCTCGCCTGCGGTCGTCGAGGGCCGCCTCCAGGAACGCTTCGTCGTCCATGGACAGGCCGTCGGCCAGCAACTCGATGAACTCCGTGCGGTCGTCAGGAGTCTCGCGCGCCCAGGTGCTCTCGAGCAGCTCCCTCGCGCGCGCCGGGTCGGCGGCCCTGAGCCGCCGCAGGTGGGCGCGCCTGTCGGCGGCGCCGCCCAGCTCCCAGGTCTCGCCGGTCGGCTCTTCCAGCAGGTAGGCCCAGGACGGGTTGCGCCCGGCCAGCCACCTCCCGCGCTGCCCTGCAAGGACGCCCAGGTGAGCCCTGATCGACCGGTCACGGCCGCCCCGGTCGAGCAGCTCCGGCAGCACGTACGCGGGCACCCGCCGCCCGGAGGCCGCGGCGGCGGCCAGCCACTCGGGCAGCAGCCGGCCGTACTCGCCGCCCAGAATCCGCACCAGCCGCTCGGCCGCCCTCCGCGACGCAGCCTCCCGCTCCTCCTCAGCCGCGGGCTGCTCCTCGGCCGTGGCGCGCGGAACGGCCTGCTCCGTGGAGACGTCCGTCAGGAGGCGCCGGCCCGCGCGCCGGCGCGCCACCTCCACGGCCGCGTCCTCCAGCAACGCCTCCGGGTACGGACGGCGGTCGGTGCCGACCAGCGCCGTGGACGCCAGATCCTCCCAGCTCACAGGAGCACCGCCGTTTCTTCGTCGTCCCACGTGGTGAGCGGGCGCAGGCCGTTAGGAGTCCACTCGGCGGCGACCGTCACGGGGTGGCCGCCGGAGACGGCGATCAGCCGCCACGGGTCGCGCCCGCCCGGATGCAGTGGGAGGCCGCCCAGTTCGTCACCGCCGGGGACGACCTCGCGCAGGACGAGCGGCCACGAGTCGGTCCACGGATCTTCCGACAGGGCGGCGGCCACCTCGTCGAGGGCCTCCTCCGGGGACACTCCCGGCGGCCGGCCGCCGGGTGCCGGCTGGGCGTGGCGGGCGGCCACCAGGGCGCGCAACGGGGCGGAACCGGGGTAGAAGGCGAGGTCGGCGTCGACCGCCGTGCCCGTGACCAGGGAGGCGTCGAGGGGTTGGCCTTGCGGGGCGAACGACAGGACCAGAGCCGCTCTGCCCGTGCTCCGGCCGCGCAGCCAGACCTTCCGGGACGTCAGCCGCCCCTGCTCCTCGTCGCGCCTGCCCAGGACGTGCCATTCGTCACGCACCGCCGGGCTCGCCAGCACCTCCTCGCGCGTGACGGGAAAGCCGGCACGCGTCATGACGGTCTGCGCGAGGCTCGGCGGGAGCTCGGCACGGCGCCTGTAGGCCACGGCGAGGAGGTTGATCAGGGCGTACTCCTCCAGCAGGCGCTCGGGCCAGTCGTCCTGCCTGCGGACGTGCGACAGGCGGGCGACCATTCCGGCGACGCCGGGAGCCTGGGCGTCGACGAGGCGTTTGGCCAGACCGTCCCAGTCGCTGTCGGCGGCCGCGGCGAGCCCCTGGCGCACCTGGTCGGCCAGCCACCGCTCCAGTTCGCCCAGCCCCGCCGCGACGCGCCCCTCCCGCACCGACTCCGCCCGCCGACCGCCCGGCCCGGCACCGCCTCTGGCCGAACCGGCGCCCGCACCAGCCGAGCCTCCCTCTCCATCAGAACCGGATCCCTCCCCAAGGGCCCGCGCGGCCTCATCCCGCGCGGCCTCGATCTTCGCGGCCGACCTGGCGGCGCGGTCGGCACGCTGAACCAGCCACTCGGACACCCACGGCGGCACCACGTCAGTGACCGGGACCCCGTCGGCCGACCACAACAACAGCAGGCCCAGCGCGTGCTTGCAGGGGAACTTCCGGCTCGGGCAGCTACACCGGTACGCGGGCTCGGTCAGGTCGACGCTCGCCTGGTACGGCTTCGCACCGCTTCCCCGGCACTCCCCGAAGAGCACGCTGTCTGTCACGCCGCGCAACGACCACTTGCCAGGCGCCCCCACGCCTTGCGCCGCCTTCTGGGACGACGTGTCGGGGGCGAGGGCGAGCACCTGATCACGGCTCCACCGTTCGATCACTCGCCGCACATTAGCCAGCCCGACCGACATTTCCCGGCCCACCGCGAAGCACGATCACAGCCCACCGGCACCAGCAGCCAAAGCGGCAGCCGACCAGCGCCGATGCGCGCCTGAGCCGACATCTCGCATGCCACCGCCGCGTTGGCGCTCCGAGAGGCGATGCCGGAGGCGGGCCGGGGCGGGGAGCCTTGTGGTGTTCAGAGCGGAGACGTCGTCGGGGTGACCTACAATCGGCTGGTGGAGCTGATGATCTACCCGGATGGGCCGTCGATCGAAGTGGCCGGCGAGAGCGAGGCGCTGGCCAGCGGCCTGGACGGGCAGCTCGTCCTCGACGGCACCCGATTCCTCCGCCGTGACGTCACCGGCGCGCCCGTCGCCTTCGTCGAGCGCCCGCCCATCGCCAGGGAGCTTGATCTTCTCCCCCACCCCGAGGGCGGCTGGTTCCGTGAGACCTGGCGCTCCCCCGTCTCTTTCACTCCCGACTCCTATCCCGGCCCCCGCGCCAGCGCCACCGGCATCTACTTCCTGCTCCAACACGGCGAGGAGTCGGTGCCGCACATGGTCCGGTCCGACGAGGTGTGGTTCTGGCACCGGGGCGGCCCGCTGGCGCTGACCATCGGCGATGCGACGGTCGTCCTCGGTCCGCTGGTGGAGGAGGGGCAGGTGCCGCAGGCCGTCGTCCCCGGCGGGGTCTGGCAGTCGGCCCGCCCTGCGGCGGACGTGGGGGTGCTGGTGAGCTGCGTGGTCTCGCCGGGCTTCGACTTCGCCGACTTCACGGCCGACCAGGGATAGCAGGGCCGCCGCGGTTTGAGATTCCGGGGCGAGGTGATTGTCTGTCCGAAAGAGCTATGAGGAGGTCCTCGGTGAGCCGAAAGATCGTCTCCATCGTCGGCGGCAAGGACGCCGCCGGCACCGCCACCTACGCATCCACCAACCCCGCCCGCACCGGCGACGTGGTGGCCCAGGTCGGGCTGGCCGACGCCGACACCTTCGCCGCCGCCTGCCGCACCGCGAAGGAGGCGCAGCGGGAGTGGGCCAGGGTGCCGGCGCCGGTGCGGGGGCGGGTGATCGCGTCCATCGGGCGGCTGGTCGAGGCGAACGCCGAGCGGCTGGCCCACCTCGTCACCGAGGAGATCGGCAAGCCGTACGCCGAGGCTCTGGGCGAGGTGCGGGAGATCGTCGACACGTGCGACTTCTTCCTGGGCGAGGGCCGGCGGCTGTACGGGCAGACCGTCCCGTCCGAGATGCCGGACAAGAACCTGTTCACGTTCCGGAACCCGATCGGGGTCGCGGCGGTGATCACCGCCGGGAACTTCCCGGTCGCGGTGCCGTCGTGGTACCTCGTCCCGGCGCTGCTGTGCGGGAACGCCGTGGTGTGGAAGCCCGCCGAGTACGCCGCCGCCAGCGCGCACGCGATGTTCCAGCTGTTCGTCGCGGCGGGGCTGCCCGACGGCGTGCTGAACGTGGTCTTCGCCGACGGGGCCGCGACGTTCCGCGGGCTGGAGGTGGCGCTGGGCGAGGGCACGGTGCACAAGGTCGGCTTCACCGGGTCCAGCGAGGTCGGGCGGAAGGTCGGTGAGCTGACCGGGCGGCACCTGCAGTCCGCCTGCCTGGAGCTGGGCGGCAAGAACCCGATGGTGATCATGCCGGACGCCGATCTCGACCTCGCCGTCGAGGGCGCGCTGTTCTCCGGTTTCGGGACGGCCGGGCAGCGCTGCACCAGCCTGGGCACGGTGATCGTGCACGAGAGCGTCCACGACCGGTTCGTCGAGCGGTTCGCGCAGGCCGTCAGAGAGGCGAAGATCGGCGACCCTGAAGGCGACGTGCTCGCCGGGCCGCTGCTGGACCAGAAGTTCGCGGACCGGTACGAGGAGTACCTGACCTGGATCCAGCCCCACCACACCGTCGTGTCCGGAAATATCGGCAGAATCTCCAAGGAGAACCCTCACCACGACTTCACCGGCGACGAGGGGCTGTACTACCACCCGGTGGTGGTCGACGGGGTGCGGCCGACCGACCAGCTGTTCCTGGAGGAGACGTTCGGCCCGATCGTCGGCGTGACGACCTTCCAGAGCCTCGACGAGGCGATCGAGCTGGCCAACCTGCCCGGCTACGGCCTGTCGAGCTCGATCTACACGACCGACCCCCGGCACGCCTTCCGCTTCCGCGAGGGCATCTCGGCCGGCATGGTCAGCGTCAACAACTCCACGTCGGGCGCCGAGGCGCACCTGCCCTTCGGCGGCAACGGCAAGTCGGGCAACGGCAGCCGCCAGTCGGGCATGTGGGTGCTCGACCAGTTCACCCGCTGGCAGGCGATGAACTGGGACCACTCAGGCCGCCTGCAGAAGGCCCAGATGGACGTCGCCGACATCACCCCGGATATGGACTTCCGGCTCTAGTTCCTACCACCTGGAGGTAAGAAAGCCACTCCGCCGGGATTCATGGGTCTTCCGGCGGAGTGCAGGTCGTGCCACGATATCGGCGCCTTCGATTACGGGGAGAAGCCGATGCGTAACGATGCGACACTAACGAGCCGGACGATTCGCCTGCGGGCGGGCTTTCCCTGCCGGTGGAGCGTCTGGTCCGCCGACGGCCGCGGCTGGTACCCCAAAGGCGTCTCGCCGGCGCGCGACCTCGACGGACTGCCCTACTTCCACGGCGACGACCTGGTGATCGAGGTCCCGCCGGAACGGCTGACGGTCAGGGCGGCACGGGGCATGGAGTACGACCGGGCCGAGACGACGCTGGTGCCCGGCGACGGCGAGACGCTGGTCGAACTGGCTCCACGGCGCATCTACGACGCGGCGGCGCACGGCTGGTACGGCGGCGACCTGCACGTCCGCCTGAACCGCCCGTCGCAGTGGGTGGCCGACTCGCAGCACGGCGAGGACCTGCACGTGGTCAACCTGCTGCCCGGCGACGGCGAGCCGATGGACTGCTGGACAGGCCGCGACCTGCCCTGGTCCGACGACACCCACGTGGCCAGGGTGGACCTCGCGCACCACACGCTCGGCATCGACGACCCCGGCGACTGCCTGACCAAGCTGCGCGAGCGGGGCGCGCTCATCGGCTACGCCAACGCCTTCCGCGGCCCGGTCGAGACGCCCGAGCAGCTCGTGGGCCTCGGCGACCCGGGGTTCGACGCGCGGCTGTCGGTGGTCGACGCGGCGCTCGGCCTGGTCGACAGCTTCTCCTCGGCGATCGGCTCGGCGCCCGCCTACCGGCGGCTGATCGGCGCGGGCAACCGGATCGCCGCCGTCGCGGGCGCCGCGCACCGGCTCGGGCCGATCGGCCGCGAGCGCACGTACGCGCACGTCGCCGGCCGGCTCACCGCGGAGTCCTACGCGGCGGCGGTGCGCCATGGCCGCACGTTCGCCACCACCGGGCCGTTCCTGGAGCTGTCGGCCAACGGCCACGGCCCCGGCTCCACACTGAACCTCACGCCCGGAACCCGGCTGCGGGTCACGGGCCGGGTGATCGGCCCGGGCGTGGAGACCGTCCGGTTGCTGACAGCCGACGGCGAGCTGACGTCGGGGCCGCCCGGCGAGGTGGCGGCCGAGCTAACGGCCATCTGGCCGACCTACGTGGTGGCGGTGGCGGAGGGCGGCGGCCAGGTGCGGGCGCACACGAGCCCGGTCTACCTGGACGTCGAGAAGCGCCGGGTGGCCAGGGAGGAGGACGTGACGTTCTGCCTGCGCTGGCTGGAACTGCTGGAGGACCTGATCAGGGACCGGGTCGGCACGGGCTACCTGGCGGTCGTGGCGGAGGCCCGCAGGGTCTACGAGTCACGGCTGGCATGAGGGAACGCGGGCCCCATCGGGGGTGCCCGCGTTCCCTCTTACGGCTTTCGCGCCTTCGGTCAGACCTGGCCGGCCTTCTCCAGGGCGGCGCAGCAGGTGTTCACCAGCAGGCGGGTGACCACGTACGGGTCGACGTTGGCGTTCGGGCGGCGGTCCTCGATGTAGCCCTTCTTGTCGACCTCGACCTGCCACGGGATGCGGACCGAGGCGCCGCGGTCGGAGACGCCGTAGGTGTACTTGTTCCAGGGGGCGGTCTCGTGGGCGCCGGTCAGGCGGCTCTCGATGCCCGCGCCGTACTGTGTGATGTGCTCCGTCGGCTTGTCGCCCTCGCCGAGCGCCTCGCAGGCCGTGATAATCGCGTCGTAGCTCTCGCGCATGGCCTTGGTGGAGAAGTTGGTGTGCGCGCCGGCGCCGTTCCAGTCGCCGCGGGCGGGCTTGGCGTCGAGCGTGGCCTCCACGCCGAACTCCTCGGCGGTGCGGTAGAGCAGCCAGCGGGCGATCCACATGTGGTCCGACACGTCGAGCGGGCCGGCCGGGCCGATCTGGAACTCCCACTGGCCGGGCATGACCTCGGCGTTGATGCCGGAGATCTCCAGGCCGGCGGCGAGGCAGCGGTCGAGGTGCAACTCGACGATGTCGCGGCCGAAGATGGCGTCGGCGCCGACACCGCAGTAGTAGGGGCCCTGCGGGGCGGGGAAGCCGCCCTCGGGGAAGCCGAGCGGGCGGCTGCCCTTGAAGAAGGTGTACTCCTGCTCGATGCCGAACCAGGAGTCCTGGTCGGCGAACTGCTCGGCGATGGGGCGGAGCAGGGCGCGGGTGTTGCTCTCGTGCGGGGTGCCGTCGATCTCCTCGACCTCGCACAGGACGAGCACGTTGGCGCCGCCGCGGATCGGGTCGGGGCAGGTGAACACCGGGCGGAGCACGCGGTCGGACGAGTGGCCCTTGGCCTGGTTGGTGCTGGAACCGTCGAAGCCCCAGACGGGAGGCTCGGCCCCGTCGGCCAGGATCTTCGTCTTCGAGCGGAGCAGTGCGGTGGGCTCGGTTCCGTCGATCCAGATGTACTCAGCCTTGTAGCTCACAACGGTCCTTTCCGAATTCTTCACAGCCACGCCGAGTCTTATGGACGACCGTTTCCCGGTTTTTGCCCGAATGTGAACGCTGTGTTAATCCCGTAGCGCACGGCGCGTGCGATCAGCTCTCCCGCACGTTGCCGCCCGCGTCCACGGTGAGCATCGCGTTCGGGCCGCCCTCGCCGCACTCCGGGCCGTTCGGGAAGCGGCCCTTGGGGGTGACCCGCACCGTCGTGTCCAGCAGGGACGCGCCGCGCGCGCCCCGCAGGGTGAGCCGGACCTCGACCGGGCGCTTGGGGAGGCCCGCGACGTCCGCGAAGCCGTGCTTCTCGGCGGTGGGGACGGCGACGGCCGAGCACGCCTCGCCCGAGCAGGTCTGCTCGCCCGCCCGCGACCCTTGGTAGAGCTCCAGCCGGGGTCGCCGGCAGGAGCCGTCCCAGCACACCTCCACGGTGGCGGACCTCACCTTGGCGGCGAGCGGCGCTGCCACGCTCAGCCCGACGCCGACGGGGGTGCCGACCAGGGTGCAGGGGCGGAGCGGCTCCGAGGCACATCCGGTCAGCACTGCTGCGGCGGCGACGATCACGGCAAGTCTGCGCACACCCGTTACGACGCGGCCCGCCCCCGCCCGGTTCAAGCCGTTTCCGAACAGGGTCCCGTCGCGGACCCGCGCCGCCGCCCCCTGCCCACGTTCCCGTCGCGGATCCGCGCCGCCGCCGGCCTCTACCTTCCGTCCTTGCCGTTGCCGTCGTAGCCGAGCAGTCGCATGGCGGTGTCGGGGTCCAGCGCCGCGGCCAGGAGTTGGGCCCTGGCGTGGGCTTGGTCGCGTTCGCGTTCCGTCCTGGCCTGCGCGGCACGCAGCCCCTTGACGGCGACGAACGCCAGCCCGCCGCCGACGATGACCGCGACCACGACGACGAACAGCACGAGCAGCAGCCCCGGCGACGCCAGCCCGGACGGCGGTGAGACGCCCGTGGCCGCGAACCCGGCGACGAGCGCCGCGGCCACCAGCGTGAGGAGGCTGGCGACGACCACCCAGACGCGGGGCCTGCGCTGCGGGGATGCGACGGGGGATGCGACCGGGGGCCCGGGCGTCGGCGCGTACGCGGGCGCGACGGGCGCAGGCTCCGGCGCCCACGGCACGAACTCGGGACGTCCAGGCTGGCCGGGCGCGGCGAC